>JAFZXQ010000080.1 GCA_017616705.1 Clostridia bacterium
CTTCTTCTTCTATTATTTCTTTTCTTAAACTTTTCATTATTTATCCTCTTGTTATTTTAAATTAATACTCTATTTCGCGATTGATAACATTTAAATCTATATTAAAAATCGATGAAATAGAGATGAATAGCAAGGCGTCAAAAGCGAGATGTGCGCAACTTGTACTCATTGTACTAGTAAGCAATCGAGCCTTGCAGACAACACAGCTAGTCGCTCTATTTCGCGATTGACAATAGTTTAGTTACTGTTTCTTTACCCAGCGCAGTTAAAAATAACCCAAGTTTTGGCCCCCTGCTTTCACCAAGAAGTAAGTTATAAAGAATTTCAAAATAGCGCTTTTGAACTTTCTTAAGGTCTTCTGGGTTAAGGTCAGGAGTTTTAACAACGGCATAAAGCGTATTTTGAAGATCTGTTGTTGTTTCATAGTTTTCTTTCATTAATTCAATGGTTTTTTTGATCCAACCCTTTTCTTCATCATTTAATGTTTTATAAAATTCAACGTTTTGCTCTTTTAAAACATTAACTTGGTATTCCTCACCATAATTAGTAACCCAATATTTTGCTCTAGCAAGTCTTTCTTTATATAGTTTTGACTTAGTGTCAACCCCTTCTTTCGCCATTAGTTTGGCTAAAAGGTCTTCATTAAAGTTAACAATAGGAAGGAATGTTGCAAGGTTAGAGAAACTTGGGTTGTCTAAATAATCTTTTGTTACCCCGCAAAGTTCAATAAACTCTTTGTTTCCTTCGTCAATAGTGCCTTCAAAATATGCTTTAACCCATCTATCAAACTCGCTGTAATACCTAATTACATCATTATCAAGACTGATGTTAAATGCTTGATTTGGCTTATATTTAGCATAAAACCAAAGAATAATGTTTTTATCATAAACATTTAAAAGATCGGTTAGCGTTAAAACTCCGCCTTTTGATGAGCTCATCTTTGCCCCGCCACCTTTAATTCCAATGAAGTTATAGCCATAATAAATTGGAGTGTGCCAGTTAAAGATTTTAGTAACAACTTCTTTTGCAACGTCATGGCTACTTCCGGCAGTTGAGTGATCAAGCCCACCAGACTCAAACAAAACGTTTTCATACTTCCAACGCATTGGCCAGTCAACTTTCCATTGAAGTTTAACATTATGGAAGGTTTTAAGGTTAACTTTTTCGCTGTGTCCGCAAGCGCAGGTATAAGTTAAATCTTCTGTTTTTTCGTCATAACTTGTTATTGTTGTGCTATCCTTTCCGCAATGAGAGCAATAAAGGCTAATTGGATAATAGTTTTTAACTTCTTCTTCAGTTGCGTCTTGAGTTCTAAAAGTGTCAATAATCTCAAAAATTTGTTTTCTCTTATGCATTGATTCAATAACTTGATCAGTATATTTTCCGCTTCTATACATATCCGCTTGGAAAATGCATTCTGGCTCAATTCCAACGCTTTTAAGCTCTCCAATAAACCTTTCTTGCATAAATTTACCGTAACTAACCTTTTCGTTTAGTGGGCACGGAAAATCAACATAAGGTTTTCCAATATATTGGCTAAGGCTTTCAGGAAGCCCGCCAGGAACTTTTCTAAACCTATCAAAGTTATCAACTGACAAAATAAACCTTACGTTTTTGCCGAGTTTTCTAAGCTCTAAAACAACCATATAAGGCGTTACAATTTCTCTAAAATTTCCAATATGAATAAAACCAGATGGGCTAACACCACTAGCAATGGTATAAACCTTTTCATCTGGATAAGTTTTAACAATTTCTTCTGCTATTTCTTTTGCCCAGTTCATAGATTTCTCCTTAAATTAAGTATAAACGAAGTTGTTTTAAATTGCAAGCCTTTAAATTATAAATCTTGATCAATTCTAACAACGCTTCCCTTATTTTCATCTTTGCTAACAATAATCTTGTTTTTGATTCTTTCTTTTAAGAGTTCAACATGGCTAATAACGCCAATTTTAAGATTTTTGCTTTGAAGTTTATAAAGTGACGCAACAACAGTTTCGCAAAGCTCTTGGTCAAGCGTTCCAAAACCTTCGTCAAGGAAGAAAAAGTCCATATCGCTAAATGCTTCAACACTTATCGCCTCGCTAATTGCAAGCGATAAACTCAAACTAATCAAGAAAGTTTCGCCGCCAGAAAGCGTTGATGCGCTCCTAATTTCTCCCCCATTAAAGTTATCGCAAACTAAAAACTCGCCATCCTTAAAAATAAGATTATATTTTCCGTCAAGCAAAACAGAACAAATTTCATTTGCCGTTATGGTTACCATATTCAAATATTTCAAGCAAATGAACTCATTAAACGCCTTGCCATGTAAAAGTTTTAAAAGCGTTTTTGCAAGTTCTTCTTCGTGTTGTTTTTCTTGAATAATGGCTGATAATTGATGTTTTTTTGCTAAGTTTTGTTCTTTTTGCTGTTTCTTTGCAGTTTTAGCACCTAAATCAATTTGAAGCGTTTTAATATTAAACTCAATATCATCTTTTTCGTTTTGAAGTTTTGACTGCTCGCTAACGTCAATCTTATTTTCACTAAGTTCTTTAGTTAACCTTTCTTTATTAGCAA
>JAFZXQ010000012.1 GCA_017616705.1 Clostridia bacterium
AAATAAATTTTTAATTTATTAATTTTTGTATAACCATAATAGGAGGGGATTTATGAGTTTAACTCTAGGAATCATCCTTCCCATTGTTACATTAGTTTTAGGGGGACTCGGCGGATTTTTTATCCACGTTGTTATCAGAAAAAACAAAATTGGGAAGGCTGAAAGCAAAGCAAAAAGTTTGCTTGAAGATGCCGAAAGTCAAGCAAAGAATTTAAAGAAAGAGGCAATGATTGAAGCTAAGGAAGAAGTTTTAAAACTAAAAACCGAGGCTGATAACGAAATTAAAGAGCGCAGGGCTGAAGTTGCAAGAATGGAAAGCCGTGTTATCCAAAAAGAAGAGATGCTTGATAAAAAAGAGGAGATGCTTGATAAAAAGCAAAACTCTCTTGATGAAATCAAGGCTCAGCAAGAAAACAAATTAAAAGATATTGAGGCTCAAGAAGAGAAAGTTAAAGAAAAACTTGATGACGTTGCTAAACAACTTGAAAAAGTTAGCGGTTTAACGCGTGAGCAAGCCAAAGCAGAACTCGTTTCTAGCATTGAAGACGATGCAAGAAAAGAGGCTGGCATTATCGTTAGAGATATCGAAAACCAAGCAAGAGAAGAAGGCGAGAAAAAAGCAAGAAATATTATAACGCTTGCTATTCAAAAATGTGCTACTGATCAAACAAGCGAGGTTACAATTTCATCAGTTGCGCTTCCTAATGATGAAATGAAGGGAAGAATTATTGGGCGTGAAGGTCGTAACATTCGTGCTATTGAAGCAGCAACAGGTGTTGACTTAATCGTTGACGATACACCTGAAGAAGTTATTCTTTCATGCTTTGACCCAATTAGAAGGGAAGTTGCAAGATTAACGCTTGAAAAACTTATAACTGATGGCCGAATTCATCCAGCAAGAATTGAAGATATCGTTGATAAAGTAAAGAAAGATATTGAAAAAACAATTAAAGATGCTGGTGAAAATGCAACTTATGAAGCTGGAATTTATAATCTTCACCCAGAACTTATTAAGCTTTTAGGAAGATTAAAATATAGAACAAGTTATGGCCAAAACGTTTTAAAACATTCACTTGAAACCAGTTACCTTGCAGGGCTTTTAGCTGCTGAACTTGGTGCTGATGTTAACGTTGCAAAGCGTGGCGGACTTCTTCATGATATTGGTAAAGCACTTGACTTTGAAATTGAGGGAACTCACGTTTCAATCGGCGTTGACGTTGCTAAGAAATATAAGGAAAGCCCTGAGGTTATCCATTGTATTGAAGCACACCATGGAAACGTTGAATATAAATCAATTGAAGCAATCTTAGTTCAAGTTGCTGATGCTATTTCTTCAAGCAGACCTGGGGCAAGGCGTGAGTCACTTGAAACTTATGTTAAAAGGCTAACTAAACTTGAAGAAATTGCTAATAGCTTTAAAGGCGTTGCTTCAAGTTACGCTATTCAAGCTGGCCGTGAAATAAGAATTGCCGTTAAACCAGAAGAAGTTAGCGACACAGGAATTGTTGTTTTAGCTAAAGATATTGCAAGAAAAATTGAAAGTGAACTTGAATATCCTGGTCAAATTAAAGTTAACATTATTCGTGAAACAAGAGCAACCGACGTTGCGTCATAAAAAATTTAAAAGATACTGCGTTAAGCAGTATTTTTTTTTATTTGAATTTGTTTTAGTAAGGTTTTTTCTTTCATAAATTATAATATGAGAATAGTTGATTGTCATAATGATTTTTTGACCGAATTGATAACTAAGAAGTGTTTAAAATATGTTTCAAAACTAAAAGATGAAAAAGTAATTTCAGCAGTTTGGACAACAAAACTAAGTGAAGATCAAATATTTAAAACGCTTGAATTAGGGAGGTCTTTTTCTAAATTAGGTAAAACGATGCTTGCAATTGAAGACTGCCATTTTATAACGCCACAAAATTTAAGTAAAGTTTTAAGTTTTAATCCAATATACTCTGGGCTGGTTTGGAATGAAGATAACCAATTTGGTGGTGGGGCTAACGGAATAAGCGGTTTAACTAAAAATGGTGAAGTCTTATGCAAATTGTTAGAAGAAAATAATGTTTTAATCGATTTAGCGCATTCTAACGAGAAAACATTTTATGATATTGCTAGAATAACAAACAAACCGCTATTTTGCTCTCACGCAGCCTTTTTCGCCCTAAAAGAACATAATAGAAATGTTAAAGATTATCAGATTAAAATGATAGTTGAAAGTGGGGGATTTATCGGCTTAACTTTTGTTTCAGAGTTTTTAAGCGAAAGTAAAAAGGCAACAGTTAATGATATTTGTGAGCATATCGCTTACTTTGTTTCAAAATTTGGAATAAACAACTTGGGATTTGGAACTGATTTCTTTGGAACAAAAAACTTGCCAAAGGGAATAAATAATTATAATGATTTTAAAAAAATAAGCACCCAACTTTCAAAATTGGGTTTTACCCAAAATGAAATTGATTGCTTATTTTATAAAAATTTTGCAGATTTTATCAAAAATCAAAGTTAATCTTCTCTTAAATGGACTTTTTTAGCAGCATTACGCCTAATTTCATCACTCATTGCGGCGTAGTGCTTTTTAGTTGTGTTGATGTCTTTATGGCCTAAAACATCAGCAACAATATAAATATCTTGAGTTTCTTGATGAAGCGCAGTGCCAAATGTTGAACGAAGTTTGTGTGGCGTTATATGTTTTAGCGGGGTTGTTATCTCGCTATATTTTTTTACTAATTTTTGAACAGCACGCGTTGTTATTCTCTTATTTTGAAGCGAAGTAAATAGGGCAGGCTCATCTTTAAGCATTGGGTTTTTGTTTCTTTCGTTTATCCAATCAATAAGCGCCTTTCTTATTTCATCGCCGAAATATAAAACAACTTGATTACCACCTTTTCGCGTTATTTTAAGGCCACCAACCTCAAAATCAACGTCAGTTAAATCTAGACCAACACATTCGCTAACACGCATTCCCGTGCCTAATAATGTCGTTAAAAGGGCAGTATCACGAATGTAAGTGTGTTTATGATATTCTTTTGCGTTTCCGCTAAGGTTATCGCCATATTCCGCTTCATTTAAAAACTTAGCAACTTCATCGGCTTCAAGCCTGATGATGCTTTTATCATGAAGCTTAGGAATATCAACGTTAGAAGCAACATTGCTAGCAATAATACGCCTTTTGAAGAAATATTTAAAAAAAGTTCTAAGGGCAGCAATCTTTCTAGCCTTGCCGTTTTCACCATTTTTATAGATTTTGCCTTCAACTTCATAATTCCCAACAAAACTTATATATTTTTCAATTGTTTCAGTTTTAATTCTATTTAAGTCTCTTGCTTCAAGAGTTTTATATGATTTATCTTTAAAAATGTCTGTTTCAGAAAAAAGATATTCAAAAAACATTCTTAATTCATAAGCATAGTTTAATCTAGTTAGGGCAGAAGTGTTATTTTCAATACCAATAAAAAATTGCTCACAAAACGAAGGAAGAGCACTTAAAATCTCTTTAATCTTCTTTTCGTTTTTATAATTTCGCTCTTTAAAATATGTTTGATTTCCCATTAACTTTATTATATCTATTCGCAAAATATTTTGCAAACAAAAATATGCATTAAAAAATACGCCCGAAGGCGTATTAATTTAAACGTGGAAGTTATGTGAGCTATAAAGAATTCTATAAACGATTGAACTAATGATAGGGTAAAGTGAAACAACGCTAGGGACAATCCAATTAAGGTGGTTATAATCAATTTGGTTGAATCCATCAAACCCAATAATTAAGTTAACGCAATAAATAATAACAAGGAATTGAACGGTAAATAGTAATGCAAATAGGTGACTAATTCTTGGAGCATATTTAGCAGTAACTTTCTTATAAGGGTTAAACCAATACCTAACCGTTGCTATCATAGCAATACCGAATATAATAGCAAATGCTGCAACGTAATAAACGATATTGTCTTTAAAAGTAAGTGGGGCAACTTCATATTTGTTGCAAACTAACATTGTAACGGCTAACATAACTAGTTCAATGAAAAATACTATCCAGCCTCTAAACATTTTAATTCTATTTGTTTCAATAAATGGTTTAGTTGAAGTATTAGGTTTAATTGAAGTTTTATAATAAGGCTTAACAATTATTCCTTCTTCTTCAAAATTGGTTTTTAAAAGTGATAAATCTTTAGGGGAGTCATCAGTTGTTGCTGCAATTCCTTTAACAGTTTTATCAATCATCAATTCTTTTCTTGAGCCATCTTGATTATAAACATCTTCATTAAAGGTTGGGGCAATTTCATTAAGTTTTTCTTTAGCGCTTGAATCAGTAAAGTTGCCGTCAATATCAGTTCCTTTATCATAAACGCTAGTTGTGTCAACGCCTTCATAATAGTTAGGCTCTTCTTGGTTAAACTCAATGTTTTCTCTTTCTTGATAATCAATTTGTTCTTCGTTGCTAGTAGTTTCATCAACGTTTTCTGCTTCTTGGTAATTATTTTCAGGCTCACTTTGTTCTGGTTCTTC
>JAFZXQ010000081.1 GCA_017616705.1 Clostridia bacterium
CATTTCGGCTTGTGCTGGGGTAACCCTTGGCGAAGTTATTTCGTTTGCTAAAACCAACTCGCTTTCAGGGCTTGAATGGGCAACCGGAATTCCCGCTAGCGTTGGCGGAGCAGTTGTTAATAATGCTGGTTGTTTTGGCTATGACATTTCGCAAGCGGTTAACCAAGTTTACGCTTTAAAAGCGGGCAGAGTTGTTAGATTTAGGGCGGATCAATGCGACTTTTCTTACCGACACTCAATATTTTCTAAAGGCTTTATTGTTTTAAAAGTTGATTTTAAATTAAACAGAGAAAGCAAGGAAGTTATTGAGAAAAATATTAGAGAGTTTATAACAAAGCGAATCAATCTTCAGCCACGTGGGTTTAGCGCCGGAAGCGTTTACAAAAAAGTGGGCTCAGTTAGCGCCGGTAAAATTATTGATGAATTAGGGCTAAAAGGAACAAGGGTTGGAGATGCTGTTGTTAGCCCAAAACACGCTAATTTTATAATAAATCTTGGTAATGCAACATCAGCTGACGTTTTAAGGCTAATGCAAATTATTGAAGATAAAGTTAAGGCTAAAAGAAATATCGTCTTAACAAGGGAAATAATAATCGTAGGAGAAAATAATGAAAATAACAGGGGATTATCATAGCCATAGTAAGTTTAGCAAATTTAACCATGGTAAAAACACGATTTGCGAAATGGCTCAGGCCGCCAAAAATAAAGGGCTTAAAGCGCTTGCCGTAACTGACCATGGCCCAAATCATATTCTTTATGGAATTTTAAGAAAAAATATAGAGAAGGCTAGAAATGAAGTTGATGAATTCAATAAGAATAATGAAGATGATTTTAAACTTTATTTTGGTGTTGAAGCTAATATTATTGGAAAAAACGGAAAGATTGATTTAACAGAAAAAGAAATTGAAAAATTAGATATTTTAATTGTTGGCTTTCATAGGTTTGCTTTAACTAATTTTACTAGTTTATTTAGGCTTAATAGCAATAACAAAAAATTAATTAAAAAGCAAACTGACGCTTATATCAAAATGGTTGAAAAATACCCTGTTGATATAATTAGTCACCCTAATGAATATATTAAACTCGACCTAAAAAGGCTTGCTAAGGTTTGCGCTAAGCATGACACGTTAATTGAGTTAAACCCAAAACACTTTAAGTTTACTCAAAAAGATATTGCTGACATGCTTAAAACTGATGTTCAGTTTATAATCAATAGTGATGCTCACTCAGTTGAAAGGGTTGGTGATGTTGACTATTGTTATGAAATGGTTAAGAAATTTGGAATTCCAAAATATAAAATTGTTAACCTAGACAAAACCTATATTCCTAAGAAATTTAGAAACAAAGGATAATTAATGATTTTTTCAAAAGTTGCAAAAGATGAAATATTAAGTGTTGAGCGTTCTATGGACGCTTTGTTTGCATTGCTTTCAGGGGAAATTCTTTCTGCTGGAAGTCTTGTTATTAACAAAAAACAGATAACTTTTGAAATGAACAGCGAAAATCAAAACTTTCTTAGTAGCGTTAAAGCCCAAATTTGCCGTTGTTTTAGGGCAAATGAATATGATGTTGACGTTAGTTTAATTAGCAAAAATAAATATTCTTTAAAACTAAGCCAAGAACTTGGGCCAAAAATTCTTGATGAACTTAATATCGTTAGAATTGACCCTAAAGGCAATTTCTTAATTAACAGAATTCCAACTAGCGAAATTTTGCAAGATGAAGAATGCTTAAAATCTTATCTTGCCGGCGCCTTTGTTGGTTCTGGATCAGTTAGCACTCCTAACAGAGATGGTGGCGGATATCATATGGAATGGGTTTGCCAAACTGAAGAAAAAGCTGATTTTATTTGCAATAGTTTAGCGGAGTTTAACATTATTTCAAAAAAGGTTGAACGAAACGGAACAAGTATTGCTTATATTAAAGGAAGTGATGATATTTGCCAAGCCTTAGCGCTTATGGGCGCAACAAAGGCTATGCTTAAAATTGAGTCAAACCTTGTTGAAAGGGCGGTTAGGAATAACATAAACCGCCAGTCAAATTGCCAAAGCGCAAACCTTGATAAAACGCTTGTTGCAAGCGCTAAAGAGGTTAGGGCAATTAAGATTATTGAAGAAACGATTGGGCTTAATTCATTAAGAGATTCGCTTAAAGAAGTTGCTATTATTAGAAAAGAGAACCCACAAGCATCATTAGCCGAAATTTCTAATATGCTTGGAAGCAAAATAACAAGGGCAGCAATAAGCCTAAAATTAAAGCAAATCATTAAGATTGCTGAAACACTAGGAGGAGATAATGGAGAATAATTTTGTTCATCTTCACGTTCATACTGAATATAGCCTTCTTGATGGTTTCGCAAGAATTAATCAATTAGTTGACAGCGTTAAGAAGATGGGAATGACCGCTGTTGCTATGACAGATCATGGTAATATGTATGGCACAATACCTTTTTATGATAAATGCCATAAAGAAGGAATTAAGCCAATAATTGGTTGCGAATTTTATGTTGCTGATGACTTAACAGTAAAGCAAGGCAGGCAAAAAGACGAGCACCTTATTTTGCTTGCTAAAGATGAAACAGGCTTTACTAA
>JAFZXQ010000082.1 GCA_017616705.1 Clostridia bacterium
AGTTGTGCAAAAAATTATTATATTATATAATAAAATATATAGGTGATCAAATATTTTAACTAGTTTTTAAAACCTTATAATAGCATTACGCGAAAGAGATTTTGGGGGCAAAAGTTATGGCAAGCAAATTTGATATTTCTAATTTAGACAGAGAATATAAAGATTTAGTTGGCAATATTGCCTATAACAATGAAAACGTTACCGTTAAAAACATTGTTAAAGACTATTCTAACAAATTTGATGCTTTGCAAGTTTGTTTTTTAAGCGACCCTCATATCGGGTCTTCTGATTTCGATATTAAGGGTTTAACCGAAACCTTACTTTATGCCGATAGCCAAGAAAATGCTATTATTTTCATTTTAGGTGATGGTATTAACTCTGCAATTTTAGGCAGCAAATCAGATATTTATGAAGATCTTTTAACCCCAGGGGAGCAGTTAGATTTTTATGCCAAGATGGTGAAATTAGCTAACGGCAACGCTGGGCTTTCTTCTCTTTTACATAGGTTAGAAAACAATGGCAAAATTGTTGTTGTTCACTCAGGAAACCATGAAGATAGAATAACGCGTCAGGTTGGTTTAAGCGCATCAAAAATTGCGGCAGAACTAGCCGGCGTTGGCGAAGCATATGCGCCATTCTACGCTAACACTGATATAGTTTTGCGTCAACCAAAAGCAAAAGATGGCAAATTCCACTTTGGTGTTGTTAGCCATCACGGAACGGGCATAAGAAATATTGATGGCGTGTTTAGGCTTTTAAGAAACGTTGACAACGCGCATATGTGTGTTATTGGGCATACTCATAAACATTCTCAACAGGGACCTGTTCGCCTTATCAGAACAAATGAAAATGGCGAGCAAGTTTATCATGATGTTCTTTATTTAACGCTTCCTGCTTCTGGTGGCGGAACTTATGGCGCAGGAATGGCCTTGCCAGATGTTAAAAAGCAAACGGCGGTTTGGGTTCAAATAACTAGTTTAAAGAATCCATTTGCTAACGAAATCAGCGCAACGGGAATTAAACAACCAGAGTTTATTCCAGCATATGCTTTCTTTACGCCAACCAATTCACTTAATTCAAGCATTAAAGTTAAAAGATATACTCAAGCGGAAAACGTTATTAGTGAAGTTGAAAATAAATATAATGATGACGAAGAAACTTTAGTTGAAATGGCTATGGACTTTATCAAACAACGAGAAGAAGAAATGTTTGAAGAAGTTGCGGCTAAAATTGCTGAAAAACACAAACTAAAAGAGCCAAAAGGATTTGCGGAATATGTTGAAAAAACTAAAAAGCCTTCAATTGAACAAGTTGTTAAAAAGTTAGATAAGCAACCAGAGAATAACGAAAATGAAGAAGAAAGGGGAATGTAGTAACTATGAAAGATGAACTTGACTTAACGCAAAAACCCAATCTAGATAGAATCATTAAGCATGGCGACGATATTCGTAAGGGAATTTTAGAGGCAACGGAAGTTGATATAAACCAAACATCACCAAATGTTTTTAACTATAAACTAAAAACAAATGATGTTGGCCTTAACTTAATCGGCGGCGTTGACATGGGTTATACTTTAACAACTGTTGATAACAACGGCATAAATTTTGGCAAGAAAAACCCATATCTAAGAGAACTTGAATATAACGTTGAGCTTATGAAGGCGTGCGAAAATTCCGTAGTTATTTTAAACGGCGGGTTGTTTTCGTTTATTCCTAAAACTCAAAACGGGAACATGCTTTCTTATGAAAACCAAATTGCATATTTCTATTCACTTTTCAAAGACCTAGCAAAAGATGGAAAGATTGTTGCTATGGTTAGGGGAACTGATGAACACCGCATTTTAAAAAATCATCAAATTGATGTTTTAGATATTTTACAAAACGCTTTGGGGCTTAAAGGCAAAGTTTGTAATGACGCTTTGATTAATACTGAAATTCAAGACGAACTATTGGGCCCAACAAATGTTGGAATAAGAACAATTAACTGGCAAAACACTGCTATAACGGCTTCTTATGTTGGGCGAAAGATGGAAGAAAGAGCAACCAAGCGCGCAGGGGCAGATATTTATGTTGCTCAAACTTGTATGAATTATTTTCAAAGTAGTGTTGTTGGTGAAAACGTTAATGGCAAAAAGATTAATAAGCCAATTTATTTAATTTCTAGCGGAGGATATGCTCCATTTAAAGGTTCGGTTGCGGCCGGTGCTGAATATAACTCAATTCGTGATGGAGACCTTGCGCCAAGCAGTTTTTGGTATCGTGTTACGGTTGAAAAGAATAAAAATGCGAGCGAAGGTGAGCGTCCATATGTTGTTTATGTTAACCCAATAAGTTATATTGCTCACCAAGTTAATTATCGTGGGGCAGATATTGTTACTGCTAAAATTGAAAACCGAATAATTGAAAGTTCTGATGATATTATGGAAAGAATATTGGAAGAATATAGGAATTATTTAAGCGAAACAAGAGAAAAGGGCAGAGAAAAAATTAGAGACGTTTTAATTGAAAACGGAAGAATTGATAGGCATAATAAACTTGTTCGCCAATTTAAAGAAGAAAAGAAAAAGGCAGGGGAAGAAGTTGAATATGAACAACCTGTTACTGACCTTGGGTCTAATTTAAGTGGAGATAAAACTGTTCCTATTCCTAAACTTGGCAATTTTGGTGCATTTGAAGAAGCTTTGGAAGAAGCCATGAGTAGAAAAGTACCACCAGTTGTTGATGTTTATGCAACAGAGGCAAGCAAAGTTGTTATTGATCAACCAATAACTCAAAATGAGCAGCCACAACAACCACAAGAGCAACCTGAAGAAGAAATGGGAAAATAAAACTAGCAGCCAAAAGGCTGCTTTTTTAATAGACTAATTTATTAACTGATGATATAATCAAGCAAAGGAAAAAATATGAAAACTATTGTTTTAGCGTCAAATAACGCTCATAAAATTCAAGAGTTTAGAGAAATGTTGCCTTTATTTAACATTTTATCTTTAAAAGATATTGGCTTTTTTGATGAAATTGTTGAAGATGGTGAAACGTTTTTAGAAAACTCATTAATAAAAGCGAGGGCAATAACTAATTATTTAAATTCAAAAGATAAACAAATGATGGTTATTGCTGATGACAGTGGGCTTTGCGTTAATGCGCTTGGCGGGGCGCCTGGTGTTTATAGTGCGCGATTTGCTGGCGACCATAGCAACCAAGCAAACCGAAACAAACTTCTTGATGAGTTAAAAAATAAAGAAGATAGAAACGCATATTTTGATTGCTTATTAACCGTTATGAAACCAGATGGCAGTTATAACTATGTTGAAGGCAAAAGTTTTGGGAAAATAACAACAAGCGAAATTGGCGACACAAGTTTTTGTTATGATTGCTTGTTTTATTCTGATGACTTAAACAAAACTTTTGGTGAGGCTTCTGAAGAAGAAAAGAATTCCGTTTCGCATAGGGGAAGGGCAATAAAATTATTAATTGAAAAAGGGCTTTTAAATTAAAGCCCTTTTTTGTTTCTCGTTTGAGTTTTAACTTCAGGTTTTGCCTGAGGTTTTATTTCTGTTTTAACTTCAGCTTTTGTTTGAGTTTTTGGTTTTGCTGTTGTTGTTTTTTTCTTTCTTCTTGTTTTACGCTTTTGCGCTTTAAGTAATAAGAATATTAAACCAAGTGACCCAGCAGCAAGAAGAACAATTACTAAAATAACCCAAGTTGGTAAGTTTTGTTTTTGTGGTTGTTCTGTTGTTTCGGTTTCTGGCGCTGGGGTTTCAGGCTCTGTGGTTGGAGTTTCAGGCTCTGGCGCTGGTTCTATTTCAGGTGCAATATAAGCAGCAATAGCAACATTGGCAGCTTCGCTTGCATTAGTTGTTGCTGTTTCTTTAACACGAACAAGATATGTTCCTGCTTCAAGGTTTTCAATTGTTGAATCTGTGCATGGTGTCCAATCGGTAGCAGTTGAAAGTTTGTATTCCATAGCAGTTGTTACACCACTAATTGTTCCGTTTTCAGATGCTGTGCAATCTGTTTTAGTTATTCCTGTTGGGCTAGCGCCTCCATCTGCTTTTAAAACTGCGGTTGTTGCAGCATTAATGTTGCCTGTTTGATGATCACTTGTTACAACTACTTTTAATATTGTTCCAATATCATCTGCTGTTATTGTATAAGTATTAGCAGTTGCTCCAGCAATATCTACATCATTTCTTTGCCATTTGTAACTTAAAGTTCCAGTGTTATTTGTTGCTGAAACAGATGCTGTTAATGTTTGGCCATATTTAAATGCTCCATTAATTGTAACAGAGCCGGTAAGAGTTGAATATTTATATGTTGCAGTTATTGTTACAGCCTGCGCTGGCATAACAAAAGTTGTTATTGGGCTTTCCTCATTAGCAAAAGTAACGCCTGAGCCAGTCCATTGATCAAATTCATATCCCGCTTGAGGAGCGTTTGAAGTAACAGTTACCGTTGCACCCTCTTCAGCTGATGCGATGTTTGAAATTCCGTTAGTTACCGTAACAGAATATTTAGGAGGAATGCTTACAAAAACCGGAATTAAAGTTACGTCTTTATCAACTTCAAATTCATAAGGGTTAACAGTTAAAACTGAGGTTTCATCAACGTTATAAACAACCCAATATTCAAGCATATAGCCATTATCTGCAATTCCTTGAACGCTAACATTTGTTCCTTCTAAATAAGTATCACCATAAACTGTTGCGCCTGAAACATAACCATTTTCAAAACCTTTTGCTAGCGTAACAGTATAATAATTTTGGTTAGTTGAATTTGATGCGCCAATAACAATGTTGCTGGTTGTATCTCTTGTTCCAATTGTGCCATCTTCATAGTATC
>JAFZXQ010000083.1 GCA_017616705.1 Clostridia bacterium
CTGATGCAATTATAGCAGAAGGGTTAGACGAGCCTAATATTTAATTGACTCAAAGTTAATTTTGTTTAAAATATAATTTATGGAGAAAACAATGAAAAGAAGTTTAATTGATAGTTTAAAAGAGAATAAAGTTTCAAAAATTTCTGGGTTTGTTGATAAAGTTAGAGACACTAGGTATATGGTTTTTGTTATGCTTAGAGACACTAGTTCTTTTATTCAAGTTTCTTTAGACAAAGAGTTGAATTCTAATTTAATTGAAGATGCTTTAAAACTAACTCAAGGAAGTGTTGTTTCATTTGAAGGGGTTATGAAAGTTAACCCTAATGTTAAAAACGGTGGAAAGGAATTTATCCCATCAAAAATTGAAATTGTAACTATTGCTAATCCAATGCCTATTGATAATGAAGCCAATATCGATTCAAGGCTTAATTATAGGTGGGTTGACCTTAGAAGCGAGAAAAACCAACTTATTTTTAAAGTTCAAAGTTATTTTGTTAACGCAATGAGAAGTTATTTGTTAGACAATGACTTTGTTGAAATTCATACTCCTAAGTTTATAGCAACAGCAAGTGAAAGTGGAAGTGAAGTTTTTGAAGTTAAATATTTTGACGGAAAAGCCTATCTTGCTCAAAGCCCACAATTTTATAAACAAATGGCAATGGCTGCGGGCTTTGAAAAATACTTTGAAGTTGCGCCATGCTTTAGAGCAGAAAAGAGTAGAACTAGAAAGCATGCAACAGAATTTACTAGTTTTGACGTTGAAATAAGTTTTATTGATTCTTATGAAGACGTTATGAATCTTGAAGCAGAAATGCTTACTTACGCACTAAAGAAAACCAAAGAAAAATATGGCCAAAAACTTGAAGAGCTTTATGGAATAACTTTAAATGTTCCAACATTACCATTCCCAATGATGAGGCTAGCTGATATTTATGACGAACTTGAAAAGAGATATGGGTTTAAGGTTGATGATAGCGAAAAAACAGATTTAACAACTGAGGCTGAAAGGCTTTGCGAAAAGCTTGCTAAAGATAAGTTTAATCATGAATTCCTTTTTGTTACTGACTTCCCAGCAGATAAGCGTGCATTTTATCATATGAGACAAAATGGGCACCTTCAAGGGTATGACCTTATTTGGAAGGGAATTGAAATAACAAGCGGAGCGCAAAGAGAGCATAGGCTTAATGAACTAGCAAAAAATGCAAAAGAGAAAGGCCTAACTAAAGATGTTGAGTTTTATCTTGAATTCTTTAAATATGGAATGCCTGCTCATGGTGGATTTGCAATCGGTGTTGATAGGTTAACAATGATTCTTTTAAATATTCCTATTAAAGAAGCTCAATTCTTATTTAGAGGACCAGATAGGTTAACTCCTTAATAAAAAATTAAGATAGCGCAAGCTATCTTTTTTATTGCTTATTATTTATTAAAAATATTGCAAATTTCGACAATTTTCGATATAATAATTTTGTGAAGAAATTAGCATTATGTTTTATTTTGTTTGTTGTTTTAGTTGTTGGCCAAATGGTTATGCCAGCAATTTTTAACAGCCCTGTTAATAAAATTAGTGCTAGTAATAATGAAAATAGTATTCAAACTGAAAGTGTTGAGCATGATACTCAAAACGAAACTGTTGACGATAATGTTGTTGAACAAAATAATACAGCGGAAGAAAGCGTTTCAAATAATCAAGAGCAAGTTGTTAGCGAAAGGGATTTGCTTATTTTAAGTTTAGATAATTTTATTGAACTGCTTGGGAATTTTGATAGTTATGATTGTTTTGCGCCTTTTGTTGAAAATAATAAATTTAAAGCAAGCCTAATTCCTGATGAGAGTGATAGTTTTGATGATGTTAAGAGTTTGACTGATTCATTAAATACAAAAATTGATCAAATCATTGAGAATGAGAATTCGCAAGAAACTTTAAGCATTAATTTATTAAGAAATGATGATGAAATTTCTAACGAAATGAATGATTTATATAATTCAATTTTAAATTTGATTAGTTAAAAAGTGACTATTGACAAATTGGGCCTCTAATGATATAATTTCATTAGAGGTTTTTTATATGAAAAGATATAAAAGAACAAATAAAAATGTTTTAGAAAATATTAGAAATGCAATTGCTTTAGGTTTATCAACTGTTGCTATAGTAACTATGTTAACTGCGTGTCAACCAGGAACAACTATTGATGGAACAACAACGAATAATAGCCATGCAACCGAAACAACTAATACAACCGAACCAGCAATTCCTGAAGAAGTTGAATATGGGAAACCATATGTTCTTTATTTCAGCCCAGAATATAAAGAGTTAAGCAAAGGATTGTTAAATGATTTACAATTATACATTTGTAAAAAATTAAGCGATTCAAATCCAGAATCTCAAATTTTTATTACAAATCATGGTGATTTTAATAATGGAACTTGGGATTTTAAAGATTATACAACATCTAAAGATGGAGTAACTTACTATAGCCTTGTTTATTCATTAAACGGGAAAGAGAAAACAACGTTTTATTATACTAAAGAAGTTTATGATAAAATTAAAATTACTCTAATGCGTTCTGCTGATTATGATAGCAAAGTTAAGCACTATCGTTATAAATATAATGAAAAGAACGTTTATGATGAAAATGAATTAACTGATTTAAGAGGTTTTCTTGTTGAGGCGATTTTAAGCGGACCAGATAGAGAAGATTTTATAAAATTTAGAAATTGGTATGATCTTGATCAATATGATAACTATGGCAAAACCCCAGATAAAAATAGGCTTGGTGGCGAATTAAAATATAACAATAACGATAACTTCGTTCTTCAAAGTTACCAAGATGAAGAAAAAACATTATAAATAAAAGAAAAACTTGCAAATTTGCAAGTTTTTTTATTTTTAGTTTTAATTTAATATCGATTTTAAATTAAAAAGCGCAATTTTATTTGTTTATGAATAAAATTCCTATGGTATTTGGCCCACAATGGCTTGTTATTGTTGCGTGAGCCTCTGTTTCATAAATGTTAACGAAGCCGGCTTTTTTAAGCGCTTCTTTAGCGTAATTAACTTGAATATCGTTTGATGAAGTGTAAGTAATAAAAGCGTGGTCAAGGTCAGGGTTAGGGTTTGCTGAAAGAGTGTCGTCAACATATTTGCAAACACATTTATCAAATTTTCCAAGATATTTTTTGCCAACGCCCATCTTGCCGTCTTTTAAAACAATTTGTGGTCTTATTGAAAGAAGGTTAGCGCCAAATGCTAAAACAGAACTACACCTTCCGCCCTTAGCGAGATATTTTAATTTCTCTAAAACAAAACTTGCTTGAACTTTATTGCTAAGTTCGCTAAGTGTTGTTGCAATAATTTGAGGCTCAATATTTTTTTCTGCCATTTCTCTTGCTTTGATGCAGAGAAGGGCAATACCTGTTGAAAGTGATTCAGAGTCAACAATATAAACATTTTTTAATTTTTTAGCGGCGTTTGTTGCGTTTTTAATTGATGAGCTAATTTTGCTTGAAAGGCAAACGTGAATAACGGCGTCATATTTTTTCAAAAGCTCTTTAAAATAGTTTTCATACGTTTCTTCATTAATAGCGCTGGTTTTTGGCAAAATGTTTGTTTTAGCAACAAAGTCAAAAATGTCTTTACTGGTTATTTCGCCGTCAAGATATTCCTTGTCACCCATAATAACAGGGTAAGGGATAATGTTAATATCAAATTTTTCTGCTAGTTCCTTTGTTAGGTCAACCGTGCTTTCAGCTGAAACTGCAATTTTCATAATTTTCCTCCAAAATGATAATAAATTTAGTTAAAGAAGTCCAAAAAACACTGCCCTCGCTAGAGAGCAACAATTAACTAAACCACTATTATTATAAACCACAGAAAATTTTTTAGCAAACGAATAACCATAAAAAGACAATTTTGTTTGCCCAAAAAACTAAATTATGATAAAATAATAGTGCTTTAAATTAAACATTAGAAAAAGGGAGCACTTATGCTTTTATATGGTTTAATAATTTTAATAGCAGTTATTATTGTAACCTTGATTGACAGCCTTTTCTTCTTGCAA
>JAFZXQ010000084.1 GCA_017616705.1 Clostridia bacterium
TGTTAATTTTTGGGCATAGTTACGGAAGTCTTTTAACTCAAAGATATATCGAGTTATCTAATATTCATAATGGCGCTATTCTTTGCGGAAGCAGTTATATGAACCTTCCTCTATTTAAACTCAGCAAAATCATTGCTAAAATAACAATGCGTCATAAAGGGCCTGACGCGCCTGCTAAATTTATTGAAAGTTTAAGTTTTAAACAATATAGCAAAGGCTTAAAAGAAGGCGAACTCTGGATTTCTCATGACCCTAAAGTTTGCCAGGCTTATAAAGAAGATCCTTATTCAGGAAAGCCATTTTCAGCCAAATTCTATTATGACTTAATGGGCGGAGTTATGGCGGCTTATAAAAAGCAAAACCTTAACAATATTGATAAAACAATTCCGCTTATGATTATTTCAGGAAATGAAGACGCTTTCAGCAAAAACGCAAAATTAATTGAAAAACTTAAAAAACAATATGAAAAATTGCAAATTAAAGACTTAACCGTTAACATTTACCCTGGAATGCGTCACGAAGTTCATAACGAACTCAACAATGAAAAAGTTTTAATTGATATTGTTAATTTCTTTGATAAATGTTCTAAAAAATAATTTAAGCAAAATAAAACCACCTTCTCAGGTGGTTTTTTCTTGGTGACCCCTAGCAGAGTTGAACTGCTCACTCCGCCGTGAAAGGGCGATGTCTTAACCGATTGACCAAGGGGCCAAGATTTTGGTAGCGGCTGTCGGATTTGAACCAACGACCTATCGGGTATGAACCGAGCGCTCTAGCCAGCTGAGCTAAGCCGCCACGCATTAAACGCTTTATTATTTTACATTAAACTAGTCATTATGTCAACACTTTTTGAAAATTTGACAAAATTTGTTTATCCCCTTCCCTAAACATAAAATTACTTGATAAATAACTTGCTTTATGATATAATAATAAAAGAGGTTGATATTATGGAATTTTTAAATGTTCTTCCTTGGGCTTTATTAGCGCTTTTTGTTGTTATAGTAACGATTGCAACAATCTTTACTATCGTTAAATTTGTTAGAGAAAAAAAGAAAGCCCCTAAAAAGGCTAACCCTGTTGTTGTTAAAGACGACGTCAGGTTAACTCCAACTGATGAAATTAAAAATGATGATGATTCAGTTAAAATTTCTTATGTTGAAAATGATATTTTATTACAACCAAGAAAAGTTAAGGTTGTTGGCGAGAAAAAAGGTCAATTAAAACCTGGAAAATATACCGTTTTATCTGCTTACCAAAACGAAGAAAAATTCAACATTAGAATCGGTAACTTCGTTAAAGAATATACCCACGGCCAAGAAATCGTTTTAGCCGAAGGCGACGAAATCTGCCCAACCAGCACAACGATTATTTTAAGATAAATTACAAAATAAAAAATGAGCTATCCAGCTCATTTTTTTATTCATCTTGACGAATTTCTTTTAGTCTTTGACGTATTTTCTCTAAAACCCTAAGCCCCTCATCAATAGTTTCATCAATAAACCTTAAATACTCTTCTCTTGTATACTTATCAGAAGTTGACATATTAATCTTCCCCACCTTTAACAGCTCCAATCTCTTTTCCTGTTTCTATTGCTTTTAATGCCTCAATATTGTCCTCGACTATATAAGAATTTATATCATCAACGGCTTCACTTATTAGGTTTCTTTCCTCTTCATAATTTTTCTCTATCTTTTTTTCTGGGTCCAATTCTTCTCTATATGACTGATCAATATCTTCTTTTGACTTTTCCCTAACACCTTTTATAATCTCATCTGCAAACTTATTATTTTCTTCTGATAATAAACATTCTTTTATTAGTTCTTTTGGAATATCTTGAACCCAACCATCTCTATAATTCTCGACAGCGGTATTTTTAATAACATCAAGAACTTCTTTCACTGTCCATGGCTTGTAAGCGCCACGATCTTCGCTAAGATCAATAGTCTTCCAAACTTTTTCAACCTTATTATTTTTAACTGTTGAAACAACAAGGCGTTCATTTCTATAATCATTATCATCAGGGCAATAAACAGCCTTAATACCATACTTACTTAGTTCTTCATCTGGTATTTGTAACAAACCGCGTTTTTCATTTTTAACAACTGTTGTCATTGAATCAACAATTGCTTTTGTTGCTACATTATAAGCCGCCTTACAATCCATTATGTTAACAGCACCAAGCGATAATCCATTCCTCGCTGGCATTGAGGCAGTATAACCACTAGAAAAACGATCAATCTCTTTCTTCTTCCCACTCTCAAGTCCTTCAAGCAACAACTTGTCTAATCCCTCATAAAATCCTTCCCTATAAAAATCAAGTGGTAAATTCTTTATTGTTTTTCCATTTGAAGAAAAGCAATTTTTTACAGCCGCCCAAAGAATGCTCCCCTTAATATCTTTAACAAAACCTTGTGCCGACTTTTGGTGATCCTTAAAAATATCTGTTCCATCTGCGTATCGTGCCATCACGTAAGCACTATCTGGACTGGTAGTGGTATTCTCTATATGTGCCTTTATACCATACTTACCTAATACATTTAAAACTTCTGGGGAAAATTGTTCATACCTCTTCATATAATTTCTCCTTTTTCTATTTGAATTTTATCATTATTTTGTGCGTTAAACAAATGTTTTTGCATATTTTTCGCATTTTTAACCCAAAAATAGCAAATTTCTAACTAAAATTCAACAAAAAAA
>JAFZXQ010000085.1 GCA_017616705.1 Clostridia bacterium
AGCCGAGCACCACGAAGGTTTAATCTGTACGACGGCCTGCATAGCAGGAACTGTTCCACAATGCATAATTCATGATGATATGGTGGGGGCTGTTAAACAACTTCTTTGGTTTAAAGATTTATTTGGTGATGATTTTTATATTGAACTTCAAAACCATGGCCTAGCCGACGAATTAAAGGCTATGCCTGTTATAAGAGAACTTGCTAAACAATACAACATTAAAACAATTGCAACTAATGATGTCCACTACATTAACAAAGATGACGCCGAAGCGCAGGATGTTTTGGTTTGCGTTCAAACAGGTAAAACTCTTGATGATCCTAACAGGTTTACAATGAGAACTTGTGATGAGTATTACCTTAAAAATTATGATGAGATGATTAAAGCGCTTCCTAATGATGCAGAAGCGTTGGCTAACACTCTTGAAATTGCTGAAAAATGTAACTTTGAATTTGCAAACCTTGATAAAAACAGATATATGTTCCCAGATTATCATGCGCCTGATGGCAAAGATAATATGGCGTTTTTTGAAGAACTCTTGCATGATGGGCTAATTAAGCGTTATGGTGAAATAACCCCTGAAATTGAAGAAAGAGTTAATCGCGAAAAGGAAATGATTGTTGGAAAGGGTTTTGTTAACTATTTCTTAACTGTCCGTGACTACATAAACGCCGCAAGAGAAATGGGAATAAGCGTTGGCCCAGGGCGTGGTTCAGGCGCTGGAAGTGTTGTTGCTTTTGCGCTTGGAATAACGAGCGTTAACCCGCTTAAATATGACCTTTTATTTGAAAGATTTTTGCATAACGAACGTGTTAGCGCACCTGACTTTGATATTGACTTTGCTGCAGAACGTCGTGAAGAAGTTGTTGAATATGTTAGAAAAAAATATGGTTATGACCATGTTGCTAATATCATAACTTTCGGAACAATGAAAGCAAAGAACGCAATTAAAGACGTTGCGCGTGTTTTAGGAATGCCTTATAGCCAAGGTGACAGAATAACAAAACTTATTCCAAACGGAATTCCTTCTCCTGAAGTTATTAAGAAGGTTTTTGGGTTATATCAAGCCAAAGAAGGTGATAAAGACTTTGGCGTTGATTATAGCGTTCCTGAACTTGTTGAAATGTATTCTGATTCTCAAATCAAAAGGCTTGTTGATATTGCTGCTAAGGTTGAAGATTGTCCAAGGCAAACAGGGGTTCATGCCTGTGGTGTTATAATTAGTCCACATAAACTAGGCGATATTATACCACTTTCACGAAATGGCGATGTTATAACAACTCAATTTGTTGGAACAGATATGGAGCGTCTTGGCCATATGAAGATGGACTTTTTAGGCCTTCAAAACTTAACTGATATCTCAGGCGCCATTGACATGATCAAAGCAAACCATGGGGTTGAAATTAACTTTGACAAAATGGAATATAACGATCCTGAAGTTTTCAAATTGATTTCAACAGGGAATACTAAGGCAATATTCCAACTTGAAAGTCCAGGATTCCAGAAGTTCTTAAGAGAGTTAAAACCAACCTGTCTAGAAGATATTATCGCCGGAATTAGCCTTTACAGGCCAGGGCCAATGGATATTATCCCAAGATATGTTCATAACAAACATCACCCTGAAGATGTAACATATGCACATCCAATTCTAGAGCATATTGAAGACGTAACTTATGGCTGTATTGTTTATCAAGAGCAAGTTATGAGAATTGTTCAAGACATGGCTGGGTATACGCTTGGTCAAGCCGATAACGTTAGGCGTATGATGGGTAAGAAAAAGGTTGCGGCAATGGCAGCCGAGCAAGAAGTATTTATTCATGGACGTGGCGAAATCGTTGACCATGGTAAAGTTAGTCCGCCAATTGATGGTTGTATCAAAAGGGGGATTCCTGAAGATATCGCAAGACAAGTTTGGCAAGAAATGGCAAACTTCGCTAAATATGCGTTTAACAAGTCACATTCAGCAGCTTATGCTTATGTTGCTTATCAAACGGCTTATCTTAAAAACTATTACGAACCAGAGTTTTTAACTTCAGTTTTAAACAATAGAATAACGAAGATTGATGAAATAACCAATTATATTTCTCATTGTCGTGAAGAAAAAATAGCGATTCTTCCGCCAGATATTAACGAGAGCGGCGCATATTTGAATGTAAGGATAGAACTATAAGATATGGATTAAGCGCACTTAAAGGGAACGGTGAAGGCGTTTGTAAGGCTATTGTTGAAGAGCGTGAAAGAAATGGTAAGTTTAAAGACTTAACCGACTTCTTAAAGCGAACAATAACGCTTGGCGTTAATAAACGTGTTATCGAAGGATTGATATTTAGTGGTGCGTTTGATTGCTTTGGTAAAAAGCGAAGCCAACTTGAAAGCGTTTATGAAAGCGCTGTAACACTTGCTGAAAAAGAAATCAAAAGCAGGTCAATGGGTCAGTTTAGCATCTTTGATACTATTGAAAATTCTGACGAAGGGAGCATTGTTTACCCTGACATTAGCGAATATTCAAAACAAATTCTTTTAAAGAAAGAGAAGGAAGTTTTGGGGCTTTATGTTTCAGGCCATCCACTTGACGATTATGCTGATATAATGAAAACATTTACTTTTAATTCTAGCATGATAACGCTTTCTAGCGGTGATGAAGTTATGAACGAAGATGGCGATTCTGAAGCCGAGGTTTTAAATGATACCGGCCTTGAAGATGGAATGAGTGTCACTTTTGGCGGAATGATTAGCGAGTTTAAGAAAAGATATACCAAAAAAGATAATAAAACCATGGCTCAACTTAGAGTTGAAGATAACTATGGCTCATGTGAAGTTATGGTTTTCCCTAAGGCTTATGAAAAATATAAAAATGAACTTGCTGAAGACGTTATGTTAACAGTTTATGGCAAGGTTTCAATTAAGCCTGGCGAAAGACCATCAATAATAGGCGAGAGGCTTGAATTTTGGGAGAAGCCAAATAATAATGCTGAAATGATGGGCGAGAAAATAGAAGAGGTTAAAAAGAACCAAATTCTTTACCTTCAATATAATGTTTTAGACCCTAAGATTCACGCAAAAGTTATGAGCGCAACCATTTCAAAATCTGGCTCAGTTCCCGTTATTGTTCAATGGGAGAAGAAACTTTATAACAATGGCCTTAGCGTTATGATAAGTGATGAGCTTATGAGAGACCTTGAAGATCTTTTAGGGGAAGAAAACGTTAAACTTGTAACACGAAATTAAAATTAAAAAAGAACCTAATTTTAGGTTCTTTTTTGTTAGTTGTTTGACCCTGTTTTCTTAGCGACGATGGTTTCAATTCCAGCTATTATGAAATACATAATACTAGCAAGCAAGCAAAGAATAACAACGCCCGCCATAACGAGATTTAGATTGAAAACCTGCCCGCCATAAACGATTAAATAGCCAAGCCCAGCCGAACTGTTAAGATATTCTCCCATAATAACTCCAACCCAGGCTAGCCCAACGTTAATTTTTAAAACAGAGATAATGTTAGCAAAGTTGCTTGGCAAAATTAATCTAAAAAGAATTTGGGCAGGCTTTGCTCCAAAAGTTTTCATGAGTTTAATTTGCTCAACGTTTGTGTTAACAAAACCATTTAAAATGCTTATTGTTGTAACAACTATGCAAATTAAAACGCCCATTGTTATAATGGCCTTGCTTCCGGCTCCGACCCAAACAATAATTAATGGCCCAAGCGCAACTTTAGGAAGCGAGTTTAAAACGATTAAATATGGTTCAATTATTTTTCTAACAGGGGGAATAATATATAAAACTATTGCGATAACAAACCCGGCTAGCGAACTTATAAAAAAGGCAATTAATGTTTCTTTAAGGGTTACCCATGAGTGATAAACCAAATTCCCATCTTTAGCAATTCTAGCAATTTCTTTAAAGATTCGTGAAGGACTGCTTGTTATAAATGGGTCAACAATTCCAGTGTTTGCAACAATCTCCCAAATCAAAAAAATGCAAAATAGCAAGAAAATTCTGCAAAAATGCGTAAAAAATACGTTAAAATGCTGTTTTTGTAAAAAACGTAAGTGTTCTTTTGAATAATTTTTCACGCTAGTTCCTCCCAAATTTCATCAAAGTAAGTGTTGTAATTTGGCTGTTTTCTTCTTTCAAATGGGGTAAGGTTTGAATCAAAATTGGTTGTTATGATTTTCTTAATAGTTCCTGGGCGTTTAGATAAAATGAAAATTTTATCGCTCATTGCAACGGCTTCGCCAATGTCGTGAGTTACTAAAATTGCTGTTTTATGTTCGTCGCGAATTATTTTATAAACATCGTTTTGAACGGTTAGCCTTGTTTGATAATCAAGCGCGCTAAATGGCTCATCAAGAAGTAAAATTTCAGGTTTTGTTGCAAGCGTTCTAATTAGAGCAACTCGTTGGCGCATTCCGCCAGAAAGATTGCTAGGGTGGTGATAAGTAAAATCGCCTAAACCATATTTTGCTAAAAGATTTTTTGCGTAACTAACATTTTCCTTGGTTGCTTTTTTCTGGGTAACAAGACCAAGTTTAACATTTGAAAGAATGTTTAGCCATTCAAAAAGATTATCCCTTTGAAACATATATCCAATTTTTGGATTAGGCTTAGTAACAACTTGACCATCTAAAATAACGCTTCCGCTAGAAGTTTTAATAAGCCCACTAATTATGTTTAGAATTGTGCTTTTCCCGCAACCGCTTGGCCCAACGATGCTAATAAATTCGCCATCATTAACGCTTAAAGATAAGTTTTTAAGAGCCTGGGTTTCGCCTAACTTTGAGTGGTAAATTAAACTAATGTTATCTAGTTTTAGCATCTGTTTTCTCCTGGAGTTAAATTTTTAAAGCAAATGAATTATCAACAACGTCAGTCATCTTAATATTAGCGCTAGCATCAAGAGTGTTGGCGTTTTTTAAAACCTCCAAAAGTTTGTTAAAACTAGCCTCAGTCATTGCGCTTGAAGCCATCCAAGCATCAATGGCTTTATAACTTGTTACAGCATAAGAAAGCGATTCAATTGATGAAGTTTCAAATGATGGTTGAAGCGCTCTAGCAACCGTTTCGCTGTCGTTAGTCATGATGAAGTTATATGCCTTTTTAATTGCTCTTAAAAAGCCTTCAATTTTATCAGGATGGTTTTTCATAAAACTTGAAGTTGCCATAAAGCAAGTGTAGGGGATTTCGCCTGAATATGCGCCAACTGACCCAACGATATATCCTAAGCCTTGGTTTTGATATTCTGTTGCCGTTGGCTCAAACATTGTGCAGAAATCACCGCTTCCGCCTTGAAAGGTCGGAACCATTGCGCCAAAAGAGGTGTCAAGGTCAAGAGTTATGTTATTGCCATTGGTTAGACCCAGCGAATTAACGATATATTCAAAGGTCATAGCAGGCATTCCGCCACGCCTTCCAGCAATAACGGTTTTACCGGTTAAATCGGTTTGCCAATTAAAGTTATCTATTGGAGTTCTTGAAACTAAGAACGAACCATCACGTTTGGTTAATTGCCCAAAGATGATAGGGTGGTTTGTTGAGCCGTTGGCTCTAACATAAACAACGGTTTCAGGACCAAGTAATGCTATATCAGCGTTTCCTGAAAGCAGGCTTGACATACAAACGTCGCTTCCTTGACCGCTTGTTAGCTCTATTTTTATGCCTTCTTCTTCCATATAGCCTTGGTTAATTGCAACGTAAAGCGGAGCATAGAAAACGCTGTGGGTAACTTCGCTCATTCTAATAACGTCGCTATTTTTGCAGCCAACAAAACTAACGGAAAAGAATAGCATGATTGATAAGCAAATTATTAAAAATTTTTTCAAAATTTTCCCTCCTTATAAAAAATTGCTCAATGCATTTTATGAAAGTTTTTGATAAAGGTTGAAAAGTGTTAAGTTTTGTATTGATATTTTTTATTTTTTGTTTATAATGATATTAGTTAATTCGGAGGAATAAGGGTGAGATTAGTTATTAATATTATTGCCTTAGTCGTTTTGATTGTTGGGTTTGTTTTAGCCGTTTTTGCAAAATATATAATAACTGACAACAAGAAAAAGGGCGAACTAACGAGAAAACAAATTAAGCTTAGCTTAATTGGATATATAATTTGCGGGTGTGCCGCTTTGATATTTTTAATTGGGAGTTTTTTTTAAGGAGAATTTATGGAAAAGAATTTTGAGCCAAAAAAAGAGGCTGAGATTTATAAGAGATGGCTTGATAATGGGCTTTTTAAACCAAAAAGTGATAAAGGAATAAAGGCAGGAGAATGCTTTTCAATTATTATGCCTCCGCCAAACATTACCGGCCAACTTCATATTGGTCATGCGCTTAATAACACTATGCAAGATGATTTAACTAGATATAACAGAATGCAAGGTAAAAATTGTTTATGGGTTCCTGGAACTGACCATGCTTCAATTGCAACAGAAGTAAAGATTATTGAAGCGCTTAAAAAAGAGGGCTTAACTAAAGAAAAACTCGGAAGAGACGAGTTTTTAAAACGTGCTTGGGCATGGAACGATAAATTCGGCGGAAGAATTAAAACCCAACTTAAAAGCCTTGGTTGCAGTTGCGATTGGGATAGGTGCGCCTTTACTATGGACGAGCCTAGACAAAAAGCCGTTTTAAAAGTTTTCAAACAACTTTATGACGAGGGCTTAATTTATAGGGGCAATAAGATTATTAACTGGTGCCCATGCTGTAAAACTGCGCTTAGTGATGCTGAAGTTGACCATATTGACGAAAGCGGATTCCTTTGGCACATTAGATATCCTTATGCTGATGGAAATGGTTATCTTGTTGTTGCAACAACGCGCCCTGAAACATTGTTTGGTGACGTTTGTGTTGCTGTTAACCCAGAAGATAGACGCTATGCTGATAAAATTGGTAAAATGGTAATTTTGCCAACAGTTAATAAAGAAATTCCTGTTGTTAGTGATAGTTATGTTGAAAAAGATTTTGGAACGGGTGCCGTTAAAATAACGCCTGCTCATGACCCTAATGACTATGAAGTTGGCAAAAGACATAACCTTAGCCCAATTTGCGTTATGAATGACGATGGAACAATGAATGAACTTGCTGGGGTTTATAACGGGCTAACAAGAGAAGAATGTCGTAAGAAACTTATTGAAGATTTAAAGAAGGCTAACCTTATTGAAAAGATCGAGCCATATACCGTTTCAAAGGGTCATTGTTATAGGTGCCATACTATTGTTGAGCCAATGATAAGCAAACAATGGTTTATGGATATGAGCGAAATGGCGAAAGTTGCTTTAAAAGCAGTTGATTCTGGTGAATTAAAAATCATTCCTAACAGAGTTGAAAAAATTTATAGAAACTGGCTAACAAATATTAAAGATTGGTGCATTTCAAGACAACTTTGGTGGGGCCATAGAATTCCTGCTTATTATTGTGATGATTGCGGGAACACTATGGTTAGTGAGAATAACGTAACTAAATGTAACAAATGCTCAAGTGTTCATGTTCACCAAGAAGGCGACGTTCTTGACACGTGGTTTAGTTCTGCGCTTTGGCCTTTCTCAACGCTTGGTTATCCTGAAAAAACTAAAGACCTAGAAAATTTCTTCCCAACAACAACACTTGTTACTGCGCAAGATATAATTTTCTTCTGGGTTGCAAGAATGGTTATGCTTTCAACTAAGATTATGGGCAAAGTTCCATTTAAAAACGTTTTAATTAATGGAATTGTCAGAGATGATGAAGGCAAGAAGATGAGCAAGTCTTCAAACAATGGCGTTGATCCAATTGAAATAATTGAAAAATATGGCGCTGATAGTTTAAGATTTAGTTTGCTTTTAGGAAACGGAACCTGCAACGACTTTAGATTTAGTGAAACAAAAATTCTTGAAGACAGAAAGTTTATAAACAAGGTTTGGAATGCTGGAAAATTTCTTGAACTTTGCATTAGCCAAACTGAAGGCGAATTAAGCTATCAAAAAACTGATTTAAACGTTTTTGATAAGTGGATTTATTCAAAACTTGACGCTGCAATAAATGACGTAAATAAGTTTATGAACCAACTTGATATAAACATGGCAGTAGCGAGAATTTATAACTTTGTTTGGGATGAATTTTGTGATAACTATGTTGAATTAACAAAGCCTTATGTTTATAGCGAAAACAAAGATGAAAGACGCCACGCCGTTGCAATTTTGAAAGATGTTTATATTAACATCTTAAAATTATTACATCCAATTATTCCATTTATAACCGAAGATATTTATTCTAACTTTGCTAGCGGATTTTTAATGGAACAAAGTTATGCAATTAGCGTTGGTAAGTTTAAGCAAGAAGAAAAACTTGTTGATAAAATTATTTCAGCAATTAAAAAGATTAGGGAAGTTAGACTTAGTTATAATGTTGCGCCAAGCAAGAAGTTAACGCTTATTGCTAACGCAAATGATAAACCAAGCGTAACAAAGGCTGAATTAGTTTTATCTAAAATGGTTAATATTGATAAAGTTATTTACGTTAAACCAACTGAAGAAACTATTGACTTTGTTACTGAAATTGGCGAACTAGGTTTATTAA
>JAFZXQ010000086.1 GCA_017616705.1 Clostridia bacterium
CCTTTTATAAATCTGTCAAATCTTTCGCGGCAAATTTCATTTTCTTCTAGCGCTCTAATAACTGCGCAGTCATCAGGCGACTTATCTAAATGGTTGCAAGTTTTATATCTGCAACCTGTTTTAAATTTAGCAATGTCTGGGTAAAGATCTAAAAACTCCTCTGGCGTTTTAGCAAAGTGAGTTAGGCTTGAAAATCCAGGAGTATCTAAAACGCGCGCATTACCAATTAGATAAATTTGAGATGATGTTGTTGTGTTCTTTCCCCTGCCAATTCCAGAAAGTTCGCTTGTTTTAATATTGGTTTTAATTAGCGAATTAATAAGGCTACTTTTCCCAACGCCCGAACTTCCCGCAAAGGCTGAGGTTTTATTTTCAAGCAAACTTGTTAGGCTGCTCGTTTTATCTTGTTTTGCTGACGTTACTATAATCTTAATATTAAGCGCTGAATAGTTTTCTTTGAGCCTTTTAGTTAGTTTATCTTGGCCTAAATCATCTTTGGTTATAACGATTATTGGATTAACCTTATTTCTCTCGGCCATGATAATTAAATTATCTATTATTGTAAAATCTGGCTCAGGAAGGCTTGAAACGCAAATTAAAAGGTTATCTAGATTAGCAACGCTTGGTCTTATTAGATCATTCTTTCTAGGCATAATTTCTTCAATTGTTAAGTTGTTTTCATCAATCTTAACAAAATCACCAACTTTAACCTTGCCAATGGTTTTTGTTACCTTTCCCCTAACTAAGCAAAGATAAAACTCGCCATCAGCGTTAACGTTAAACCTGCCCTCTTTACAACTAAAAACTTGACCTAATTTCATAGGCCCTCTTTGGCGTGGCGCCTTTTAAGCTGGCCACACGCCCCTTCAATATCGCTTCCTAGCGTTCGCCTTGTTGTTGCGCTAACACCAGCGTCATGAAGCGCTTGCCAAAATCTTGTTTGTTTAACCTTTGTTATTCCAACTAGAGTTGAGTTTTTATCAAGGTTTGCTGGAATTAAGTTAACGTGAGCATTAAGCCCAGAAAGAAGCGCTTTAAGCCTTAGAGCATCAGCATGAGTTGTGTTATCTTTAAGCATAATATATTCAAAAACAACTCTACGCTTTGTTTTGTTATAGTAATACCTAATTGCGTCCATAACTTCGCTGAGTGAGTAAGCATTTGCAACCCTCATTAATCTCTTACGCGTTTCATCCTCAGTTGCGTGAAGGCTTAATGTTAAAGTTATAGTTAAGTTTTCATCAGTTAATTTTCTTATTTTATCGGCTAGCCCACAAGTTGAAAGGCTAATGTTGCGTTGGCTGATATTTATTCCCTCTGGCGCGCTAACAAGCTTAATAAACTTAACAACATTGTCATAGTTATCAAGAGGCTCACCGCTTCCCATTAAAACAATATTTGTTACTTTTCTGTCAGCAAGTGTTCCGCCAAGATAACTGTTAACGCATAAAACCTGACCTAATATTTCGCCGGCAGTTAAATTTCTTGTTAACCCTTCAAGCCCTGAAGCGCAAAAAGAACAACCCATTCTGCACCCAACCTGCGTTGAAACGCAAAGCGTGTTGCCATATTTATAATTCATTAAAACGCCTTCAATTAGTTCGCCGTCAGATAGTTTATAAAGAAATTTTATTGTTCCGTCAGCGCTTTTAAATTCTTTAGCGATTGTTATTGGGTTTGTTATAAACTCACCTGCTATTCTTTCGCGCAATTCTTTACTTAAATTCGTCATTTGATCAGGGCTAACATAAAGATGCGCCCATTCAAAAATTTGTTTAGCACGAAATTTAGGCTCACCTAAAGAAGTGAGCCATTCATCAATTTCATCAATTGAATAATCTTGTAAAATCTTCATTAGATTAAAAGTTCTCCAAAGTCATCAAACTTTTGGCCAACTGAAATTTTTCTTCCGCCAATTGCATTAGCGCCTGAAATAACCTTTCCGCCTGGGAATTGAATTTCTAGAACTTCAATGACGCCAACCCCACAACTTATGAATAAACCGGCTTTAGCGCTTGAACAATCTAAAACTGTTCCATTTGGAGCATCTTTAACAAGGTCATTTCTAACCCTTGTTTTATAAATCTTAACGCTTTCGCCGTTAATAGTTGCCCTTGCTATTGGGTCAGGATTAGCGCCACGAACAAGGTTATTAATTTGTTCGCTAGTTCTGTTAAAGTTAATTGTGCAGTTAATTTTATTTAATTTTTTAGTTGTTGTTGCGTCTGTATGTTTTTGCTTAGTAAATTCAGCCGTTCCGTTAGCAATTTGATCAAGCGCAATAATAACTAGTCTTGCGCCAACTTCACTTAGTCTTTCAGTTAATTCGCCTGACGTTTCATCATCACCAATTGCAACTTTTTCAAACAAAATAATATCGCCAGTGTCAAGGCCGGCTTCAGTTTGCATTATTGTTATTCCAGTTTCTTTTTCACCGTTAATTATAGCGCTTTGAATTGGGCTTGCCCCACGATATTTTGGAAGCAATGACGCATGAACATTAATAATTCCATGTTTAGCTATATCAATAACTTCTTGACTTAAAATTTGGCCATAAGCGCAAGTCACCATTATATCTGGCTTAAGGCTTTTTAAAATATCAACGCCGTCACGGCTAATTTTTTCAAACTGATAAAGATTAAGTGAATTTTTGATAGCAAACTCAGCAACTGGACACTTAACTAGTTTTTGCCCACGCCCAGCAGGAGCATCAGGTTGGGTTACAACCGCAACAACTTCGTGGTGCGCTAAAATTTGCTTTAAACAATTTAAACTAAATTCCGGACTTCCTAAAAAAACGACTCTCATTTTTCCCCTATAATTACTTTTTATTTTTTACCCTATCAATAAATAAAATCCCGTCAAGATGATCACATTCATGACAAATGGCTTTTGCTTCATAGCCAATAAATGTTTCTTGACAACAATTTCCAAATCTATCTTGAAATTTAACGTCAACCTTGTTTGGCCTTATAACTTCTTCCCAAACATTAGGAATGCTGAGACAACCCTCTTCTTTAATCTTATTCTTTCCACATTGTTTAACAATAACAGGGTTAATAAATTCAAGATGACGCTTACCAGTATTAACAACACAAACTCTTTTTAAAACCCCAACTTGAACAGCGCTTAACCCCGCACCTTTAGCATGATGCATAGTGTCTTTAAGATCTTCAAGCAACGAAACTAACCTGTCATCAAAAACGGTAACAGGTTTGCTAACTTTTCTTAAAGTTTCTTCGTCTTCAGGATATTTAATTATGTTTCGTATTGCCATAATTTTCTCCGATTTAAAGTTTAACACATTATATTAATTTTTTCAAGCGTTTTAATTATAATCGCTTTTTTAAATAAATTTGCGCATAAAAAAATGAGCAATTACTTGCCCATTTCTTCCTCTAAACTTTCTGCTTTAAATTCCCTATATTCTTCTGGGTCATCTTCATAAACGTTTGGTTTTTCTATACTATTTAACTTATCAAGATAAGTAGCCTTTAAAATTTCGTTAACGTTTTCATTGCCACCGGTTAAACTATTAATGAAAGTCTCTTTATTTGTTAAAACAATTCGCGTTTCACCATGAGAAAGAGCAACAAAGCCAGATTCATCAATTCTTTCTAAAGCCGCCTCAATGAAAAGTGATTTTTTCTCAAGTTCTGACTGATGTTCTTTAATAATATTAAAAGCATTGCAGAATTGATAACCATCAATTTTAATAACATAGCCATTTAAATATTTAATGTTTGGGCTTCTAAAAGTCCACCAAATTCGACCGGTAAGGTTACAAGTTAGCGGAATAGTTATGCTTTTTAAATTATTACAATTAGAAAAAGCATTTTCTTCAATTGTTTTAACGCTATTAGGAATAACAACTTCTTCAAGGTTTTTTAAACCATAACCAACATTTTTATCAATACTAGTTACCCCCTCAGGAATAACAAGTTTTCCATCAATAACATCTTTTTCAGTAACACTTTTTAAGGAAATATCAATATGCATAACTAAGGCTCCTTTAACTAATTTAATTATCTCAAACAATGGTTAAATTGTCAACGTTTTAACTAAGATTTGATGGGTTTATTTCAACAAAACTTGTAACATTATTAACTTTATTTTCATCAAGCATTAAATAAACGTAATCAAAAACTGTTTTTTCAATATTAGGTTTTATTCTAAACAAAATTTGATATCTAAACTTGTTTTGAATTCGCCCTATAGGAGATTTCATAACCCCAAGGTAAACCCAATCTTTAACGTTATCTTTTTGCAAGGCTTGCATTTTTTCATAATAGGTTTTAGTTAAACTAACAACGTCTTTTTCATTTTCGCCACTAACCAAAATTCTCATTATTGTTGCAAATGGCGGAAATAATGTTACTTCCCTTATGTTAGATTCTTTCTTATAAAAGGCCATATAGTCATAAGCCTGCGCCATTTTGTAAATATAATGCCTTGGAGCATAAGTTTGAAGAATTATCTCGCCTGTTTTATCGGCTCTTCCTGCCCTTCCCGCAACCTGAGTTATAAGCTGGAAAGTTTTTTCAACAGCCCTAAAACTTGATTGGTGAAGGCTAACGTCAGCATCAATTATTCCAACTAATGTTACTTGCGGGAAATCATGACCTTTTGCTATCATTTGAGTTCCAACTAGAATTTGGGCTTCCCCATTTTTAAACTTAGTTAGAATTTTAAGGTGAGCATCTTTGGTTTGGGTTGTGTCGTTATCCATTCTTAAAACTTTAACATTTGGGAATAAATTAGCAAGCTCTTCACAAACCTTTTGCGTTCCTAGCGCGCCCTGTTTTATGCTTGCGCTTCCGCAAACTGGGCAAACATCAAAAACCTTAAACCTGTTTCCGCAATAATGACATTTTAAAGCGTTTTCAGCCCTGTGATAAACAAGGCTAACATCACAATCACTACATTTAGCAACCCACCCACATTCTTTACACATTAAAAACGAAGCATAACCTCTTCTGTTTAAAAAGATCATGGCTTGGTTTCCGCTTTCAATCGTCTTTTTAAGGGCGTCAATAAGGTCGCGAGAAAAGATGCCGTTGTTGCCGTCTCTTATCTCTTTACCCATATCAACAATCTTAAGTGGTGGTAATGGCCTTTTATTAACCCTTTCTTTCATTTCAAGAAGGTTATATTCACCGATTACTGCTTTATGGTAAGATTCAAGAGATGGCGTTGCGCTTCCTAAAACGAGCGAACAACCAAAACTTTCGCTCATAAACTCGGCAACAGCAATTGTATTAAACCTTGGGTGTGACTCGCTTACATAACTATTGTCATGTTCTTCGTCAATAATAATAGCGCCAACGTTTTCAAGGGGCGCAAAAATTGCAGACCTTGCGCCAACAACAATGTTTGCCTTTTTCATTAAAATGCGCTTCCACTCGTCAAACCTTTCACCTGCGCTAAGGCCACTATGAAGAATTGCAACATTATCTCCAAAACGGCTTCTAAAATTAAATAAAACTTGAGGAGTTAGGGAAATTTCAGGAACGAGCATTATCGCCGTTTTACCCCCCGAAATGACGTTTTTAATAATATTCATATAAACTTCGGTTTTACCGCTTCCGGTTACGCCATGAATTAAATATTTAGCTGGGGTTTCAGTAATTTTATCAACAATAGC
>JAFZXQ010000087.1 GCA_017616705.1 Clostridia bacterium
AATGCAAAGAAAACATCAATGAGGGTTGTTTTGTTCGTTTTTGGGCTAGTTATTCCTATTTTGATTAGCGTTTTTGCACTTTTATTTAATAAAAATGGTGAACCTATGACAATTGACATAACTGTTTTAAAAATTCTTTTTTATTTTGTTTTAGGGGTTTTAATTAGTTTAACGCAAATTGTTCCGGGGTTAAGCGCAACTGCACTTTTAATTGCGGTTAATGAATATTCATTTATTTTAAGTTGTTTGCATTTTAGCGCAATACAAAACAATCCTAAAATTTTGGTTTTATTTTTAGCGCTTTTTGCTGGCTTTGTTTTAGGGCTAATTTTGTTTTCAAAAATTATTGATAAATTGTTAAGAGAGAAAAAACAAACTGCCTTTTTTATGATTTCTGGGTTAAGTCTTTCGTCAATAATTAGTATGGCTATTAGCCCGGAAGTTGTTGGCGAGGTTAGAAATTTAAATAGTGAGAGTTTGATTATTCAACTTACCATAAGCGTAGTCTTGTTAGCCGTTGGGGTTATGGTTAGTTCTTTCATTTTAAAAAAGAAGAAACAAAATTGATGCAAAAAACAAAAATTGCGTCTTTTTTGTTGTTAAAAATATAAATATTAGTTATAATTAAACAGTAAGGAGAAAATTATGGGAGCAAGTACACTATCTGCAATTATCGCATCAGTTGCGTTAGTTGCTATAATTATTGGATTTTTAGTTGGTTGGGTTAGAGGTTACCAACGCTCAATCTTAGCATTAATTATTACGTTAGTTTGCGCAGTTTTAGCATTCTTTATTGCGCCACTTATTAGCGAAGCAATCTTAAACATTAAGGTTAATGCAACGGTTAACGGAACGGCGGTTTCAACCCTTCAAGAATATGCTATTGAATATTTAAAATCAATAGAATATATTAGAGAAGCAATGGAATCAAGCGAAACTCTTGCTGCGCTTATTGTTGCGCTTCCTGCAATGGTTGCAAACATTCTTTTGTTTATCGTTTTATTCATTGTTTTAAAGATTGTTTTAGGTTTAATTTTATACCTTCCAATCGCTTTAACCGTTTTCTCAAAGAGAAGATTAGAAAACAAAAGCAAAATCAAATTATTAGGTGCTGGCCTTGGAGTTTTAGGGTCGCTAGTTGTTTTGGCGGTTTTATTCGTTCCGGTTTTTGGTGCGATAAATATTGCTGCTAAAACAGTTGCTGAAAGCAGTAATGAAACCGAAGCTGAGAGCACTAGCATGACTAGGGAATATGATGTTGTTTTAGTTAACGATAGTAACGTTGTTGAAGTTAGCAGCGCTGATGACCAAATCGAAAAAATTATGAAGCAAGTTAAAACTTATACTGATGCGTTTAACAACACTTGGATTATTAAACTTTATCGTGGAATTGGTGTTGGAGCATTAAGTGAAGCAACTTTTGATAAACTTTCAACAAAAACCGTTAACGGCGAGCAAGTTAGTTTGTCTGATGAAATTGCAATCGCTTCAGAAATGGTTCCTTATGGAAGACAGATTATGAAAGTTGGCTTTAAAATTAATAACGACTTTATTGAAAATATTGATCAAATAACTAAAGTTGCTTATAAGAGCAAAGTTATTAGCCGTGTTTTGAGCGAAAGTGCAAGTTATGCCTTTACTAAATGGGATAACGGCCAAACATTTATGGGCATAAGCAAACCAGAAATCAGCGAAAGCCCAGTTTTAAATACCCTTCTTTCAAAGGTTATTAAAACAATGAAGGTTTCAGACGTTGACACTATTAAAGAAGATGTTTCAGCAATGATTAGCACACTTAGAGTTGTTGTTAACGCAGGGCTTGTTAATGCTGTTAGAGGGGAGAATGCCGCTGATAAAACAATTAAGATTTTAGCAGATAATGATAAGAATGTTGTTGAAAATGTTATTGTTAGTTTAACGGCAAGCAACCACTATAAAGCAATAATCCCTGAAGTTATTAATGTTGGGCTTGATGCTATTTATAAAGTTTTAAATGTTGTTCCTGCAACTGATGATACTTATTATTGGGTTTTAGCAAACAATTCAACTAACTGGTCTGACGAAGCTGAAAAGATTCAAGAAATTGTTGGAAAATTCTGTGGTGTTTACCAAAGTTATGCTGATAAAACAAGTGAAGAAGAAATAATTGATGTTATTAAGTTTAAAGATCTTGGCGACGTTATTGATTTGATGAGACATTCAAGCCTATTTGCAGATCAATCAAACAGCCTTGATGGCCCTGGCAAAAAGATTTACAGCGGAATATTAAATCATAAGATGCTTGAAAGTCTTGTTACTGATGAGGTAAAGACAAATCTTATAAATAAATATTCTCAAACTAATGTTAACGTTAGCGATACTTTTGCTGAAGTTGATAATATGATTGCCGTTGCTAAAAAATTAGCAGAAGTTGCCGGATCAATTAGCGAAGGTGGAATTGAAAAAGTTTCTAAAGAAAATATTACAACTATATTAAATAGCATAACTGATGAAAGCAGCGTTATCGGAACAATGGTTAGCGAAGAAAACTTAACTAACCTTGGTGTTGACGAGGATGTTATTACTGAAATTACAAAAATAACAGGCAAACTTGCTACTGCTTCAGCAGCAGATAAAGCTAATGAAGTTGAAGGTATTGCAACAGTTCTTGACCTTGCAATGCAAGCGCAACAAAATGGTGGAAATATTGTTATCGCTAATACCGATGACTTAGAGCCAGAAGAAGCAGCTGCTGCATTGGCTACAGCAGCCGATAATTTGGTTTCATCAATAAAAGATTCAACAATCATTTCAACAATGCTTAAAGATTCAAATTCAATTGTTAGCGACGTTTCAGTTGGTGGTCAACTTGATACTGAAACAAAAGCCGCTCTTGCTGAAAGCATTAATACTCAGATTCCTGAATCTACAGAAAATAACGGACTTAGAGCCGCTCTTGCTAGTTTATTTGGAGTTGCGTTAAGTAACACAAGTGGTGACTAAGCTTAATATAAAAAAACCCAGCGTTATGCTGGGTTTTTTATTTGTTGTGAAACTAAAATAAGGGGCGTGAAACAACTTTTAACACTTGTTTGAAAATGTGTTAATAAATATGTTAAAAAGGTGGCAGGAGGTGTTAAAAGTTGTCAACAAATTGTTAATAAATTGTTAATAACTAGGCAAAAACGGGGCAAAAAGCCTGAAAAAATGGCAATTTTGGTAGTTTTAGTATTGACAAAGGTGTTAGTAAGTTTTAAAATAAAGTCAAGATGATTAAGTTTTATAAACAATGTTCTAATTATTATGATTGCCTAAATTTAAGGCTTGAACTTGAATGTCTTTACCCTGAAATTTCAATGGGTGGCGATTTAGTTTATTACAAAACTAAAGACGCTGATTTTAACAAGATTAACAATTGCTCTTATAACTTTGCTGAAGGAATAAGAAGAACAAATCAACTTATTATGAGAAAACATGGCAAAAGGGGATTAGAAGAACTTGAAAAACAAGTTGAAAGATATGATAAGGTAAATACAACATATACGCTTTGTCAAGATGACCTTATTGGGTTTATGGCTTTCGCAACCGATGTTGATTTTTATAGATATCAAAAGGTTATAAACAAGAGCATTGATTGCCTTTATAGCGACGCTTATGCTAACCTAACTTCATGCAAAATTCAAACGCCTGGAAGAATTGATAATTACCAAGCAAGGCTTAAAGAAATTAAATCAATTGATAGTGTTTGGAGATTTTTACTCAAAAGAGCAAAACAATATAAGCGAACTAGCGGTGAGAAAAATGTTAAGGTTAGCGCAACAAACAAACTTCTTAGCAATGATAGTTTAGAAAGTGATGATGAAATGGAAAAATAGAGCGTGAGCTCTTTTTTCTTTGATTTGTTTACATATTTAAAATTATATGTTAAAATAATTAGAACTTTATATTATTTAGGAGACGAATATGTATAATAAAGTTGACCCAAAGTTAGATTTTCTTTCAAATGAGAAAGAAGTTTTAGAGTTTTGGAAAAAGAATAAAATTTTTGAGCAAACGCTTGATAAAAATAGGGGCAAACAGACCTTTTCTTTTTATGAAGGCCCACCAACAGCAAACGGAATGCCTCATATTGGCCACCCTTTAACAAGGGCAATGAAAGATGTTATCCCAAGATTTAAAACCATGCAAGGCTATTTTGTTCCAAGAAAAGCAGGGTGGGATACTCATGGGCTTCCTGTTGAAGTTGAAGTTGAAAAACAAAAGGGATTTAACGGCAAGCAAGACATTGAAAAATATGGCGTTGATAAATTTATTGTTGACTGCAAAAATAGCGTTTGGAAATATAAACAAATTTGGGAAGAAATGACCGAGCGCTTTGGTTATTTCATTGATATGGACAACCCATATATCACTTATGACAACAACTATATTGAAAGCGTTTTCTGGGCACTTAAAGAAATGCATAAAAAGGGCTTAATTTATAAGGGTCATAGGATTGTTCCTTATTGCCCTCGTTGCGGAACGGCGCTATCAAAAAGCGAAGTTGAACAAGAAGGCGCTTATAAAACATTAAGAGAAAAGAGCGTTTTTGTTAAGATGAAAAGCCTTAGCGAAGAAAACACTTATTTCTTGGTTTGGACAACAACACCTTGGACGCTTCCATCAAATATTGCGCTTTGCATGAACCCAAATGAGATTTATGCTAAGTTTAAAGCAGAAGATGGTAATAATTATATTATGCTAAAAGCGCTTATTCCAACGCTTTTTGAAGAGGGAAGTTACCAAATCGTTAGAGAAAATAAGGGCGCATATTATGAGCATCAAAATTATGAGCCATTATTTAGTTTTGCTAAAAGCAAAGTTAAAAATGGATATTTTGTTACCGTTGATGAATATGTAACAACTGAAGACGGAACAGGAATTGTTCATATTGCCCCCGCGTTTGGTGAAGATGACTACCAAGTTGGCAAAAAATATGATTTAACAATGCTTCAACTTATTGATGAAGCAGGAAAGTTTAGAGATGCAACAAGCGAACTTAACGGAATTGGCGCAAAACAAGCCGACCCAATTATTATTGAAATGCTTGAAAAGAGTGGTGGGTTGTTTAAAGTTATGATGTTTGAACATAACTACCCTCATTGTTGGCGTTGTCACACTCCACTTCTTTATTATGCTCAAAGCGCATGGTTTGTTAAAACAACTGCTAAAAAAGATGAGCTTGTTGCTAATAATGAAACGATTAACTGGATTCCTGAAACAATTAAATCAGGAAGAATGGGGAATTTCTTAAAGAATAATATTGACTGGGGAATTTCAAGAACTCGTTATTGGGGAACTCCGCTTCCTTTCTGGACCTGCGATTGCGGACATATTGAAGTTATTGGCTCGGTCAAAGAACTTAAAGAGAAAACAGGCGCAAAAGGCGAGATTGACCTTCATAAGCCAACGCTTGACAAGCTAACAATGGTTTGCCCACATTGCGGAAAAACAATGCATAGAACAAGCGAAGTTTTGGATTGTTGGTTTGATAGCGGAAGTATGCCTTTTGCAGAACTTCATTATCCATTTGAAAATAAAGAGCTTTTTGAAAAGACTTTCCCTGCTGACTTTATTTGCGAGGGTATTGACCAAACAAGAGGTTGGTTCTATTCTCTTTTAGCAGTCAGCACACTTGTTTTCGGAAAGAGCCCTTATAAAAATTGTATTGCTCTTGGGCTTGTTAATGATAAACAGGGCCGAAAAATGAGCAAGAGCCTTCATAACGGCGTTGACCCATTTACAATTTTAAATAATGAAGGGGCCGATGCGTTAAGGTGGTATTTCTATAACAATGCTAACCCTGGCGTTAGTCTTAACTTTAATGAAGAAGCGCTTATTGAGCTTCAAAGAAAGTTTATGGGAACGCTTTGGAATAGTTATGCTTTCTATATTCTTTACGCTGAAATTGACAAGTTTGACCCAACAAAATATGACCTTGCTAATTGCAAGTTAACACTATTAGATAAATGGCTTTTAAGCGAATATAACGAGTTAGTTAATTTTGTTACTGACAGGCTTAATCATTTTGATATGCTTTCTTCAAGCAGAAGAATAACAGATTTTGCTAGCAACCTTTCTAACTGGTATATCAGAAGAAGCCGTGAAAGATTCTGGGCAAGTGGGGAAGGCGAAGATAAAATAGCAGCCTTTAAAACGCTTTATACTGTTTTATCTGGGCTTGTTAAACTAATTGCGCCATTTGTTCCTTTTATTAGCGAAAAGATTTATCAAAATCTAACGAGAAGCGTTGAGAAAAATGCTCCAATTTCTGTTCACCTTTGCGATTATCCGGTTGCGGATAAAAAATTGATTGATTCAAAACTTAACGTTGAAATGGACGAAGTTTTGATGGTTTCAAGCCTTGGGCGAAGCGTTAGAAATGCAAGTTTAATTAAACAACGTCAGCCTCTAAGTGAATGTAAACTTTGTTTTGCTAATAAGGCAACAATAAGAAGCGAACTCATTGACTTAATCAAGGGCGAACTTAATGTTAACAAAGTTTCAATCATAACTGACCCAAGTGAATTTGTTAGCTTTACTGTTAAGCCAAACCTTCCTGTTTTAGGACCAAAATATGGAAAACTTATTGGCGAAATTAGGAATGCGCTTATGGCCGAAAGCCAAGAAAAAATCGTTAAAACGGTTAGCGCAGGCGAAGCATTTAAGTTAAAAGTTGGCGGCGAGGTTATAGAATTAAATAAAGAAGATTTGTTTATTGAAATTCATAACAAAGAAGGATTTTCAAGCGAGTCAAATGGCCAAGTTACTGTTATTCTTGATACAACTTTAACAGATGAGCTTATTAATATGGGCGCAGTTAGAGAGATTGTTTCAAAGATTCAAAACCTTAGAAAAGAAAGCGGATTTGACGTTACTGACCATATTAAACTTGGCTTTATTGGAAGCGAAAAAGTTTTAAAAGTTGTAAGCGATAACAAAGCAGGAATTGAAAAAGAAACGCTTTCAAAAATTACTACTAATGAAAACTATACTTTTAAAACTGAAGCAAATATTTTTGATGAAACATTAAAAATTAGTATTGAAAAAATTTAAAAGAAGGGGAATTATGGATAATAATATTCCATTTGAAAGACCAAGACCAATTTTTCCTAAGCGTGCAGTTGTAACCGGCGGAATGCCTTATGGGAATAAGGAACTTCATTTTGCTCATTTTGGCGGTTATATGGTTCACGCTGATGCTTTTGCTCGCTTTTTAAGGGATAGAATTGGTTCTGAAAATGTTGTTTTTGTTTCGGGAACTGATTGCTATGGAAGCCCAGCAATGGAGAGTTTTAGAAAGCTTAAGGCTGAGGGGAAGATTAATTACCAAACAATCGAAGAATTTGTTAAAGCCAATCATGAAAAACAAAAACAAACATATCTTGATTATGAGATTGAGCATAACTTTTTTGGTGCATCTGGACTTGAGCCAGCAAAATCTGTTCATCAAGAAATGAGTAAATATTTTATTGAAACACTATACAAAAACAAATCAATAAAATTGCTTGGTTCACTTCAGTTTTATGACAAAAAATTTAAAACGCTCCTTAACGGAAGACAGGTTGTTGGGAAGTGCCCAATTGATGGATGTGCTAGTGAAAAGGGATATGCTGATGAATGTGATTGTGGGCATCAATATTGGCCAATGGAATTAATTGATCCAGTTTCAACGTTAAGTGGTGAAAAGCCAGAACTTGTTGAAACGGCTAACTGGTATTTTAAACTTGAAGATTATACAGATGCTTTAAAAGGGTGGATTGATTCAATTGCAAAAGATAAAGCAACGCGTCAGTTTATGGTTAAAGAAATAACAGAATTTTTGAAAAAACCAGAAATTTATGTTAAGCGTGAATATATGCCAGAAATTGAAAAGTTATCAAACAAACTGCCAAAATTTTCTGACATAACAGCAAACCCTAAAAACCCTAGTGTTACTCTTCAGTTTAACTCGCTTAAAGAAAGGGAAGATGCATGTAAAGTTTTGGGTGAAAACCAAATTAGGTTTAGGGCAGGCAAAACCCTAGTTCCATTTAGATTAACTGGAGATATAACTTGGGGAGTTCCTTGCCCAACTATTGATGGGGTTAGCGGACAAACCTTTTATGTTTGGCCTGAAAGTTTATGGGCTCCAATTTCATTTACTAAAACATATCTTTTATCTAAGGGGAAACCTGATGATGAGTGGAAAAAGTTTTGGGCTTCAAAAGATGCTGAAGTTTATCAGTTTATTGGTGAAGACAATCTTTATTTTTATGGCCCAGCGCAACAAGCTATTTGGATGAGAATGAATAATAGGAGTGATTTGAATGCTAAAGAAGGCGAATTCCAACCAACCCATATAATTCCAAGTAAGCATGTTTTATATTTAAATGTTAAAGCCTCAAGCAGTGGCAGTTTTAAGCCACCAATGGCAAAAGATTTATTAAACCTTTATACTGCTGAAGAATTAAGAATGCACTTTTTAGGAATGAACTTAGGCAATAACAATGTTAGTTTTATGCCGAAGCCATTAAACCCAGATGCTAAGGAAGATGAAGCAGATGTTGTTGTTAAAGAGGGAAGCCTTTTAACAAATGTTTATAACCGAATTTTGAGGACATTATTTTATACCATTCAAAACAACTTTAATAGCATTGTTCCAGTTGCTAAAATTGATCCAGAAATTAAAGAAGTTTGCAAAAAAGCGGCTTTAGATTATGAGCGTTTTATGGCTGAAAAGAAATTCCATCAGGTTATAAATTGCGTTGACGTTTTCGTTAGGAATATATCAAAATATTGGGCAAATAATGTTAAAGATGCTGACAATAACGAAAAACTTGCTGCTCTAATAGCCAATACTCTTGAGCAAGTAAGAGTTGCAAATGTTTTATTACATCCGATTGCTCCAAAGGGGACTGAAAATGTTGCTCATTATCTTAATTTAAAAGAGAATTGGCATAATTGGGATTATATCTTTGATGATGTTTATACTTTCTTTGAAGATAAAAACAATCATAAATTTAAAACATTAAAAGAACGAGAGGATTTCTTTGTTAAGCATCCTCGTGAACTTGCGGAAATTGCTAAACGAAATGAAGAACAAGAATAATTACAAAAACAAAGCTTCGGCTTTGTTTTTTGTTTGAAAAAATATTTTGCTTGTTCCTATTGCTTTTATTAAAAATTTTGTTTATAATATATTAAATAAAACAAAGGGAGCAAAAATGGAAGAGATCTTTACTAGGGATAATGAGAAAAACGAAAGAAAGCGCAAAAAAAGGTTTTGGATTTTCTTTACATTTTTTGCAACGATAACAATTGCGGCTATAACGGTGACTGCTATTGTTTTGGCAACAAGACAATCAAATGTTAGATCAGATATTAATGTTGGCTATAAATCAAAAGAGGTTGCGGCTTGGGTTTCTGCTGGCTTCCATTATGGCGAAACAGGCGAGTTTACTGCCTTTACAGGCGGAGATAATGGGGTTGTTAAATTTGATGGCGGGGAAGAAAATGCTGTTGGCGTTTTAAACTGCCCTGAAGAAGTTATCAATCTTGAAAATGAAGTTAATAAAAATTCAGTAGTTTTTAAATATCATTTTATCAATAAAGGAAGTTCGCCAATTAACGCCGTTCTTTCGCTTCCAGCAGGGGAAAATATTGCTATTGAATATTCGCTTGATGGAGTAAATTGGTCAAAAACTAATACCGCCGTTCATATTGATGGCGGAGTTGATAACACTGCTGATTATTATGTTAGGTTTTCAATAGTTCATGTTGGAATTGATGCATTTTTAACTGGCAAGTTTGAGTGGATACTTCAAAACGCATTTATATAAAGGAAAATAAATGAGAAAAAATCCTAGGATAAAAATTTTGTTAGCATTGTTTAGTATTGCTGTGGCAGTTGTTGCGGCAGTTTTTTGCACTGTTTCTGTTTTAGCAATGCCAAGTGATAGCGTTATCGCGCTATTTGCTAGCAATTCAAATGAAAGCATTTCGGCTGAAGTTTGGGCTAGTTACCAAATTGAAGGGCAAGAAAGCGTTGATTTTGTTTCAAAAAACAATCAAAAAAAGATTGTTTTAAATGAAAATGTTTCGCTTGCTGGTTTTGAGATGCCAAAAGATCTTTCTCTTACTAGTGATGCTAGGTCAATGACCTTTTCTTATACCTTTTTAAATACTAGCAAAGATAATTTGCTTATTGGCTTAACGCTTCCTGAAACAATTGAAAATTTTAAAATTAGTGAAACTAATGGCGAAGATGCTGTTAGCAACCACACAATTGTTGTTAAAGCGGGTGAAGTTGAAACCTATAACATTTGCATAACAATAGATAATATTGCAAGAGATGCTAAATTTTCAGGAACATTTAACTTTACTCTAACAAATATTATGTAAATTTTATAAAAAGTAAAAAACAAAAACCCACCACAAAGTGATGGGTTTTTTTGTTGGCTCCTCCTGTCCGACTTGAACACTTTATTTCGCCTCGCTCTAACCCCGCTCGGCGTAATAATTAACGCAAATTCAATATCTTTTTGTTTAAAACTTTAAATTGGGAACGCTCGCAGGAAACCCTAGCGAGCAACCCCAATTTTTTGTTTTAATTCAAAAATCTTATTGAATTTTCTACTATAAATCTCGTTTTAACTTTAGTTTGCATCTTCCTCGTTGCAGGGGTCTAGGCAAGTCGAACAAAGAAAACAAAAAACTTGCAATAAATGCAAGTTTTTCATTGGCTCCTCCTGTCCGACTTGAACGGACGACCCCCTGATTAACAGTCAGATGCTCTAACCAGCTGAGCTAAGGAGGATCATTAACAGCGAGATCTTTTCTCGCGATAAATGAATTATATAATATCTTTTTCAATTTTGCAACCCTTTTTACAAATTTTTTAAAAATTTTTATTCTTATCATTTAAAATGCTAACGTTGACAAGAAGTTGGCGTGGTGTTATCATAGAAAAGGTGAGGGGAAAGGATATGGAAATAAGAACTATTTTACACAGTGAACTTGATTGTCATTTAAAACCAGATATTGCGCTTTTAAAGCAGGCAATAAAAGAAATCTCTGAAAGCGATGAAAGGTTAAATGTTGACGCTTTAAGAGCTTTTGTTGATAAAACTATTAAAACTAGCAATTTAATTGATGAAGAGACTAAACTAAGCGCAAAAATTAAAGCGGCAAGTGGCGATGAAAAAGAAGCATTAAAACAAGAGAAAACATCAGTTTCATTAAAAATTGATGCAGGACTTTCTGAAGCATTAAATCTTCTTATGGAAGCCGGCGGAAAAGACGCTTATCACTATGATTATGACGATCATTTTAATATGGTTGTTGCTGGGCTTATGGGCAGCACGTGTTATATGAAAGAAGACTTTAAAGCCCTTCAAGATAAAAAGATTTCAAATATTATGACTATTGCTAACGTTGTTTTAAACAATGGTCACCACTCAACATTTGGGCATTCTCATATAACTCTTGAAATAACAGGAATTCCTAAAGCGCTAGCAATGATTTTAAACAACGAAAAGGAATATGCAACAAGTGAGAAATCTGCTAGATATACTGTTATGGATCAAATTAGTCCAGAAGAATTAGTCCTTTATGATAAATGGAAAATATCTTCCAAAAACTAATTGATGAGAAATATGGTGCTAACCGACCTTTCTTTGATGAAAAGGGAGTTAGAACAACTAAACTTGCTCAAGAAAATGCTAGATATATGCTTTCAGTTTTTACTCCAACCAACATGGTTTACACAACGAGCTTTAGGCAATTAAATTATCTTGCTCATTGGTTAAGAGATGAATTAAATAACCCAGATTCAAACAGGTTTTATGCTGGCGTTAAAAATGAGATGCTTGAATTTATAAATTACGTTAAAGATCAAAACCTTTATGCTGAAAACCTTGAAGATCATAAAGATAGAAGGCTTTCACTTTTCGGCCCAGGCGTTTTAGGTGAAGATTTAACTAGCGAAAGATATACTCTTAATTATTACACTTCATTTGCTTCTCTTGCTCAAGCGCACCGCCACAGAACGATTCATTATAGAATTAATGAATATAGGTTTAACAACGAACCTGCTAAATATTTTCTTCCACCAATTCTTATAAATTATGGTGATCAAGGGTTAATTGATGAATGGTTTATTGATATTCAAAGCGTTGAAGAAAGACTTCCTCAAGGTAAACTTGTTAACGTTGTTGAAAATGGTGACACAAGCGATTTCATTTTAAAAGCAAAAGAAAGGGAATGCTCAGAAGCACAATGGGAAATAATGGATTTAACAAGAAGATATTCAAAGAGGTTTAGCGCCGCTCTTAATAATGAAATTGAAAGGGCTAATTCTAAAGCAAACTTCCTTAGCGGATTAAACAGGGAAGACTTGTTAAACACCATTGAAAGTATTGAAGAAAAGAAAGCGCTTTTTGATAAACTTTCAACAGGCGCTAGATGCACGGCAGGATACAAATGCACTCGCCCTTGTGGGTTTAAAGAAGGCATTAATCTTGAAAGAGATATTTAATTTAAAGCAACACGATTGTGTTGCTTTTTCTTTATATTTATATAAAGAAATTTTAAAACAAACCTTTTAATTTGGGTCGTTTTATGTTAAAATAAACATGTAAATAAAAAGTAACAAAAATCATTTGCTCACTTCTCAAAAATTTGCTATTATTATATTGATATATTGTTGATTGAGAGGGAAGAAATGAAACAATTTATTTACCCTGCACTTTATTATGCAGATGATGAAAATGAAACTAGCACACTTTTAATTGATGACCTAGATATTATCTCATCTAGTGATACTGTTGAAAATGCTTATCTCAGCGCAAAGGATCACTTACAGAATTTTGTTGATTGGTCAATCAAATATGGTGGGGTTATTAACCCAGCAACAAGTTTTAAAGAAACTTGCGCGCTTAACCCTAAAAGAGATGTTTTATTAGTTGACGTTAATTCAGACGCAGTGCCTGTTGATAAAAACTCGCTTGAAGAAGATTTTCAAACGCTTAGAGGCTTATTAACAAAGTCAGAATAAGGAGGAGTTTATGATACCATTTAATTCTCAAAATTCAAATGAAAACTTTAAATCGTTAATTCTTGCTGCCGTTTATGGCGGATGGAGGGTTATGAGTCCAGACCCAAGAAAAGGTTATGACAAAAATGACATTTGTTTTGGGCGCCCATATACAAAAGAAGACGGAACAACCTCTATAGAATATCTTGCAATTGATTCAAATGTGGCTCAAAATGAGGAGTTTTATAGGCTTCAAATGAGTAAAATCGAATCATATAGTGATGCTCCAATAAGGGCGCCTTTTACTATTGATCCTAATAAATTAAGTTATGCTAAATTAGACCCAAATTTTAATAAAAATGCAAAAGCTTTACTTGAACTTAACCACCCAGGAGAAACGATTAGTGATGAGCGTTTAAGGAATGTAATCGCGCTTTATTCTCCAAAGAGGGATGATTTTTATGCAAAAATTGATATGTGTGCTCTTGAAGCAAGTGTTCTTGCTTGTGATATTTTAAATAATCCACAATTTAAAGCTTATCATGAAGTTTTGCCAGAATTTATTAACGATGTTAACAAAATGCTTACTGGAGAGTTGTTAGAAGATGCTCATCAATGGGGAACAGGAAACGAATTAGCCAAAGTTAACCCTGAACAGCTTGCAAGAGAAGTGGATGCTGCAGAAGCGGCAGTAGCTGCAGCGCAAAAGCGTTATAATTCTGAAGAAGGTCAACCTGGTGAAGGATAAGGGGCAAGACGAAATTGAAAAAAAGATTATTAGAATTAGCTAACGTTATTGGTTGGGTTATTGTTCAAGAAGAAGATGGGCTTGTTAGCCTTGAATATACTCAAAGAGTTAATGAATATGAGGCAATGAAGCATCTATTCAAACTTGGTGACGTTGAATCAAATGAAGAATTTCTTGACGCTATGGGCTCAATTATTGAAGTTTTGCCTAAAAAGTTAAAGAAAAAAATCTTCAAGTTAACTAAACAATCTGACTTTGAAAAGAAAGATGATTTACTTGACTTAATAACGTTTACGATAGAAGAATTTAAAGTTCAATCAGAATTTACAAAACTTGATGAATATGCCCAAGTTTTAGGGGTTGACCTTAAAAAATTAGGATATTTTTATTCTTATGAGATAACTAAAAAACAACGCAACGAGATTTTAGCGAAAATTGAAAGTTATCTTCCAATTGAAATGTTGCCTCAAGTTGGTAAAATTAAGAAAACGGAATATAAAATTGGTTTTGTTAGAACTAAAAACCCTAAAATTATTGAGCAAGAAAAAAATAGTTAAAAGAAAGGAACCTAACGCGCTTGTTAGGTTTTTTTATGCCAAAATTTTTTGAAAAATTTTTAAATTGTATTGACTTATTTAACTAAATTTGTTAAAATAGCGGAGCATAGAATTATGTTTAGGTGTTTTATTGCTTATTTTAAGGTGTGACAAAGGGCAAAAAAGGCACTTAAGAAAATTCCTCGTGGGGCTTTTAGAGGATTTTCGCCAAATTATTTATGGAGGTATATTTATGCCAACCACTAACCAGTTAATCAGACATGGTAAAGGTAGAGAAAAACAAACATATAAATCAAAATCTCCAATCCTTGAGGAATGTCCTCAAAAAAGAGGAGTTTGTTTAAGCGTAACAACAACTTCTCCTAAAAAGCCAAACTCAGCATTAAGAAAAATTGCAAGAGTAAAGCTTTCTAATAGGATGGAAGGAACGGTTTATATTCCAGGAATCGGCCACAATCTTCAAGAACACAGCGTTGTTCTAATTCGTGGTGGTCGTGTTAAAGATCTTCCAGGCGTTAGATATCATATCGTTAGAGGAACGCTTGATACTGCCGGTGTTAAAGACCGTAAGCAAGGAAGAAGTAAATATGGCGCTAAAAGGCCTAAGTAGAGTTAATCTACAAAATTAAAAGAGGAGAAACATTATGTCAAGAAGAAACCAAGCGGAAGTTCGTGAAGTTTTACCAGACACAAAGTATAATTCAACAGTTATAACTAAACTTATTAACCAAATTATGCTTGATGGTAAAAGAACAATCGCACAAACTATAGTTTATGACGCTCTTAATGCTTGTGAAGAAAAGTTAGCTAAACCTGCTCTTGAAGTTTTTAACACAGCTCTAGAAAATGTTAAACCAGTTTTAGAGGTTAAAGCAAGAAGAGTTGGTGGTTCAACTTATCAAGTTCCTATGGAAATTAGAGCAGCGCGTCGTCAAACCCTTGCAATTAGATGGATCGTTGAAAACGCTAAGAAAAGAAGCGAAAGAACAATGGCCGCTAAACTTGCAGGCGAGCTTATGGATGCATTTAACAGCACTGGTGGAGCCTTCAAGAAGAAAGAAGAAGTTCACAGAATGGCTGAAGCAAATAAGGCATTTGCATCATATAAGTGGTAAAATAAAAATGGGGAAGGCGGATGCCTTCCCTTAATTTTAACTAAATTTTAAAACAATTAAAAAAAACTTGCACAAAATTTTTTAATTGGTTATAATTATAAAGTACTATTATTAAGGAGAAAATTTATGCCCAGAGATTATGCGTTAGAGAAAATTCGTAATATCTGTATTATGGCTCATATTGATGCCGGAAAAACAACAACAACCGAAAGAATTTTGTATTACACTGGTAAATCTCACAAGATTGGTGAAGTTCATGATGGTCAAGCAACTATGGACTGGATGGCTCAAGAACAAGAACGTGGTATAACAATCACTTCAGCCGCAACAACTTGTGTTTGGAAAAACCATAAAATTAATATTATTGATACGCCAGGCCACGTTGACTTTACTATTGAAGTTGAAAGAAGCCTTAAAGTTCTTGACGGCGCTATTGAATTATTTACTGCTAAAGAAGGTGTTCAAGCGCAATCAATTAAAGTTTGGAAACAAGCTGATAAATATGGCGTTCCTAGAATTGCTTATATCAATAAGATGGACACTCTTGGCGCTGACTTCTATTTTGCAGTTAACGCAATGAGAGAACAACTTGGAGCAAACGCTGTTCCTCTTCAACTTCCAATCGGAAAAGAAGATAGCTTTGTTGGTGTTGTTGACCTTATTGAAATGCATGCCGTTGTTTATAAAGACGACGAAGGCAAGAATATGGAAATAACTGATATTCCTGCTGATATGGTTGACCTTGCTAAAGAATATAGAGCAAAATTAAATGAAGCAGTTGCTGAAACTGATGACGCCCTTCTTGAAAAATTCTTTAATGGTGAAGAATTTAGCAAAGAAGAATTAAAAGCAGCAATCAGAAAAGCAACAATTTCACTTCAAATGACTCCTGTTCTTTGCGGATCAAGTTATAAAAATAAGGGAACTCAATTATTGCTTGATGCAGTTGTTGATTACTTCCCAAGCCCTCTTGATATCCCACCAGTTAAAGGTGTTGATATGAACGGCAATACTATTTATCGTAAAGCTGATGACAATGAACCACTTGCCGGCCTTGCATTTAAAATTGCTAAAGACCCATTTGGAACATTAACATTCTATAGAATTTATAGCGGTAAAATAACAACCGGTTCTTACGTTTACAATTCAAATAAAGATAGTAAAGAAAGAGTTGGTAGACTTGTTAGAATGCACGCTAATTCAAGAACAGAAGAAACTGAAGCTTATGCAGGAGATATCGTTGCTATTGTTGGTCTTAAAGACACAACAACTGGCGAAACTCTTTGCGATGAAGCTCACCCAATCATTCTTGATCCTATGGAATTCCCAGAACCAGTTATTTCTAAAGCAGTTGAGCCTAAAACAAAGGCAGACCAAGAAAAAATGGCTATTGCCTTAGCTAAACTTGCTGAAGAAGACCCTTCATTTAAACGTTATACTGATAATGAAACCGGCCAAACAATTATTAGCGGAATGGGTGAACTTCACCTTGACATTATCATTGACCGTATGAGAAGGGAATATAAAGTTGAATGTAACGTTGGTGCGCCTCAAGTTGCTTACCGCGAAGCATTTAAGACAAAAGTAACTAGCGAAGGAAAATATATTAAGCAAAGTGGTGGTAAAGGTCAATACGGACATTGTATCGTTGAATTTGAACCACTTGCTCCAGGATCTGGTTATCAATTTGAAGATAAAACAGTTGGTGGATCAATTCCTAAGGAATATATTCCAGCAGTTGATAAAGGTATCCAAGAAGCCAAATTAAGTGGTGTTCTTGCTGGATACGAAACTGTTGACTTTAAGGCAACAGTTATTGATGGTAGTTATCACGAAGTTGACTCTTCGGAAATGGCATTTAAGATTGCCGCTTCAATGGCATTCAAGGAAGGAATGAAGAAAGCAAATCCTGTTATCCTTGAGCCAATCATGTACGTTGAGATTGAGGTTCCTGACCAATATCTTGGCGATGTTATGGGAGATGTTAGTCGCCGTCGTGGTAACGTGCTAGGAACAAATCTTAAAAATGGTGTTCAAACCATTCGTGCAGAAATTCCACTTGCTGAAATGTTTGGATACGTAAGTGACTTACGTTCTAACACGCAGGGGCGTGGTAACTACACAATGGAACCATCACACTATAGTGAAGTTCCTAGAAATGTTGCTGAAAAGATAATCGGCGACAGCAAA
>JAFZXQ010000088.1 GCA_017616705.1 Clostridia bacterium
AACACAAACAAATTAACTATATTTATCAAATTTCGGGATTTTGTGTTATTTTATCAACAATTATTCCAATATTGTCAGCTAATGACAATATTTCAAAAAAATATCGCGCTTTTTTAGACAGTTTCGCAAATATTTGCAGTTTTTCAATTTAAAGCTATATCAAACATAATAGTTATTTTAAAAATTACGTCACCCTTTATTGAAAACTTAATGGTCAATAGAATAAAATGAAATTGTTAAAATTTATGATAAAAATTGATTAATTAAACTAAACAAACCAACTAATCGCCCTATTTCTATCATAATTTTATAAACATATTTTATAAAATATTTGTAAGGAGAAAACTATGAAAATAAAACCACTTTTTGATAGAGTTGTTTTAAAACCAATTCAAAACGAAAACAAAACTTCAAGCGGCTTAGTTTTGGCTGAATCAAATGCTGAAAAACCCCTTCTCGCCCAAGTCATAACTTTAGGAAATGGAATTGAGGCTGATGGCAAACCTGTTGAAATGCAAGTTAAAGTTGGCGACAAAGTTATTTATAGCAGGTATGGCGGCATTGAGTTTAAACTTGATGGCCAAACTTATGTAATTATTAGGCAAAGCGATATCTTAATGGTTTTGGAGGATTAAAATGACAAAGATTTTACAATTCGGAGAAGAAGCAAGAAAATCACTTGAAAATGGAGTAAATACTGTTGCTAACACGGTCAAAATTACACTCGGCCCTCGCGGAAGAAATGTTGTTTTAGAGCGCGATTATTCTGCCCCATTAATCACAAATGACGGCGTAACAATAGCCAAAGAAATTGAATTAGAAAACCCATTTGAAAATATGGGCGCTAGCATAATCAAAGAAGTTTGCACCAAAACAAATGATCGCGCTGGTGATGGAACAACCACCGCTGTTGTTTTAGCGCAGGCCATAATAAATGATGGAATGAAAAATTTAACAAGTGGCGCTAACCCTATTATCTTAAAAACGGGTATGGAAAAAGCAACAAAAGTTGTTGTTGAAAAAATTAAAAATATTGCCAAACCTGTTAAAAATAACAATAATATTGAACAAATTGCAACAATTTCAGCCGAAAATGCAGAAATTGGTAAACTGATAAGATCCGCTTTTGAACATGTCGGGCAAGATGGCGTTATAACAATTGAAGAATCAAAATCATCTTCAAATGGTTTAAAAATTGTTGAAGGAATGCAAATTGATCGTGGGTTTATTAGCCCATATATGTGTTCTGAAGGCGCTAACCAAGAAATTTTACAAAACCCTTTTATTTTAGTAACCGATAAAAAGATAACCCAAATAACTGAAATTTTACCCATAATGGAAGAAGTTTCTAAAACCTCTCGCCCACTATTTATTATTGCCGACGACATTGATGGCGAGGCGCTTGCAACAATTGTTTTAAACAAGATCAGAGGCATTTTTAACTGCGTTGCTATTAAAGCCCCTTCTTTTGGTTCAAAGCGCAAAAATATTTTAAATGACATTTCTATTTTAACAGGTGCAACTTACTTACTTAGTGAAATTAACACAGATTTAAAAACTATAACCCTAGATGACCTTGGAAGCGCTAAAACCATAAAAATAACTAAAGATTCAACAACAATTATTGAAGGCGCTGGCGATAAAGAAAGAATTGATGAACTCAAAGAAAATTTACAAGAACAACTAGCTAAATCAACTGAAGAATTTGAGGAATACGACCTTAAAGAACGCCTTGCAAAACTTGGCAATGGTGTTGCCGTTATTATGGTTGGTGCACTGAGTGAAGTTGAGATGAAAGAGAAAAAATTAAGAATTGAAGATGCCCTTTCCGCAACTCGCTCCGCAACAAAACTCGGCGTTGTTATTGGCGGTGGCGTTGCTTTAATTCATTGTGCAAATGATTTAAATAAGCTTATAAGCTCATTATCTGGTGATGAAAAAACAGGTGCTGAAATCATCTATAATGCCCTATTTGCTCCGTTAAAACAGATTTGTTTTAATGCTGGTGTTGAAGGAAGCGTTGTTATTAATAAAATACTTGAATCAAAAGATAGTGAATTTGGCTATGACGCAAAGAATAAAGAGTTTTGTAATCTTATTGATTCAGGGATTATTGACCCTGCCCTTGTTACAATTTCGGCCTTAGAAAACGCCGTTAGCGTTTGCTCAACAATGCTTTCAACGGAAGCAATTGTTTGTCAAAAACCTAACAAAACTGAAAAGTAATCAATCAAAAACCACTATAATTCTAAAACAAAAAATGGCTTGTTTAAGCCATTTTTTAAACCAAATCTTTCATTATTTTATCTAAACTTTCTGTTGGGTTAAGCGCCTCATCAAAGTCAAATGAATCCTTTTTCTTTCGGTCGCTCTCCTCTTTCTTGCGCTTTAAGAAAGTCTCAATATTATCAGCCTCTTTCTTAGGCCTTCCACGTTTTTTGTCGCCCGCTTCAGCCATTGCATATTCATAAATAGCAAGCAGTTTATGATATCTTTCTTCAAGTGAATCCGCTTTATTTTGGCTTGAATCACCTTTAATTTTAGCAATTTCTTCAACTTCAGTTGCGTCTTTCCTAAGCGCTTTAAGTGAATTTAAAACAGCAACAAACTCACTATCATTAAACCCAGGGCACTCTTTTTTTACATTTTCATAAACATTTTCAAGCCTAACAATTTCAATATCAAGCCTCATTTTTATAATATTTTCAAGAAAACTAGACTTGCTCTTATATTTATTTATTGCGGCGCTAACTTCAATTTCACGCGCATCAATAATATCCATTTCCTTTTGAAGCCTTATTATTTCTCGCTTTAAATCCATTATCTTATCGCGCTGTTTACTGAGCTCCGTTTCTTTATCTCTAAGCTCACTTTTTAACTTTTCTTCAAACTCTTTTTGTGAATAAAACTGCTCTTTATCTTTCATCTTTCTTTTCCTTTTTGTTGACAAAAACTAAAATAATAATTCCAACAATAATAAATATTCCGCTAATAATCTGAGAAATTGGAAGCCCCCAAAGCCTTAAAATAAATTGGCTATCTCTGAAAGTTTCTAAAATTAATCTAACCGTTCCATAATAAACTAGATATGCCCCCGTGCAAATGCCGATTTTCTTTGTTTTATAATAGAGTAAAAACAACATAACGGCGCCAATAATATTTAAAACAAACTCATAGAAGAAAAGCGCCATGTGCCACGTTCCAGAAATATCAACCGCTATTGGAAAAAACTGAAAACTAGGATTTGTTATAACCCAACCATAAACTTCACCATTAGCAAAGTTTCCCCATCTTCCAATAGCTTGAGCCAAAATTAAAACAGGAACGATCAAATCTGAAACCTGAAGGAACTTATACTTTTTAACTTTACATAAAATCAGAATTCCAATAACGCCGCCAATTATTGCACCAATAATGCTCATTCCGCCATTTCTAAATTTAAAGAAATCTAAAATTGATGTCCCAGAATCAAAAACAACTGAGAAAAGCCTAGCGCAAATAATGCCAAGTGGAATTATCGCCAAAAAAACGTCAATTGGCATATCTTTGTTAAGCCCCTTTGGTTTAGTTAAAACAAAGGATAAACAAAAAGCAACCAGTATCGCAAGAGCAATAATAACGCCATACCAATAAACTTCAAAACCAAATATAGTAAAGGCAACTCTATCTAATAATAGTTCCATAGTTTTATTATATTATTATTTAAAAAAAGTGTCAATCTTAAAGGAATAAAAAAAGACGCGCTTAGCGCGTCTTAAAATTAATTAGTTTTGCATTTCTCCATCTTCATCTTCGCCAGGGTTTTGACCAACTGTTGTGTTACCACCATGATTAACATCATCTGTTGGGTTGCCATTTTCATCTGTGTTTTCATCACTAGCGTTAACAGCCTCATTACCACCGGTTGGTTTGTTATCAGAAACTTCTTGATAGTTGTCGTTGTTTTCCATTTGAGCAAGTAAGTCAAGATATTGAGCTAAGATATCATCTCTTTCAGCTTTAAGTGATGCATTTTCAGCTTTAAGTGATGTATTTTCTCTTTCAAGATTAGCAATTTTCTTTTCAAGCCTTGCTTTTTCTTCAGGAGTTACTGCTCTATCAAGTTTATCTTGAAGCGCATCAATAATAGCATCTTTACCGGCATTTTCTTCTTGTAAATCAGCAATTTGTTGTTGAAGATCAGCAATGTATGATGGGTCACCTTGATTTTCAAGAGCATCACGTAAATCTTTTTCAAGCATCTTAATTGTTTCATCTTTCGCTTGAACAAGATTTTCTAATTCGCTAACTCTGCCCTCTAATGATTCAAGCTTATCTAAAGCATTGTTATATTTATTCTTTAAAGTATTATATCTTCCAAGAAGATCATAATATTCATCTTGAGAAACTGTATTGTTAAGTCTTTCTTCTAAATCAGCAATTCTATCTTCATATTCTTCTCTAATTGCTTGTTTAGCAGCTTCAAGATCGGCTTGAGTAAGTCCATTTTCAAGAAGCTCTTTAAGATAAGCAGCACCTTCTTCAGGACTAACTACGCCATCTTTATTAGTATCAGCAGTTTCTGGGAAAACATTTCTATAAGCCTCATTTTCTTCCATTAACTCTTTTGCTCTCTTTTCCCATGCATCAATAGTAAGATCTTGGCCTTCAATTGTTTGTCTTAAATTATCATTCTCGCCTTGAAGTTCTGTAATTGTAGCATCTCTATCAGAAACTTTTTCTGCATATGCTCTAAGTTTATCTCCAGCTTTTGAATTACCAAGTAAAACACCAATAGCAAGAGCGCCGCCAATAAGGATAGTTGCAACTGCAACTTGAACAACTTGCTTTAAAGTCTTTTTCTTCTTAGGGTCGGCAACAGGCACAATTGTTTGTTCTTTTTCTAATTCTTCAACTGTTGCTTGAAGAGCAGCAACTTGAAGATTCTTACCAGTTTGACTGTTTTTGATCTCTTCAATAGAATTCTTAACCCAAACAGCAAATCTCTTAACATCTTGCTTTTCAGCTTCATCAGTAAAACTATCTGCTCTTTCATCAAGCGCTTTGTTAAAGTTATTTAACTCTTCAAGATGAGATTGTTCGCTCTTAACATAATTAGTAAATGCAACTGCTGTTTCAACATTTTCAACATTAGTTATTTGACGATCAACTCTTGTTTGAAGAATTTCGTCACCAGTTTTAAAGAAATAGAAAAGTTGATTAGCAGCGATAACAAGCTTGTTAAAAGCTTCTCTGTTAAGCTCTTCATCTTCAGAATTAATAATTTCATCAAGTTCGTCTTTATTTAAGTTAGCAAAAGCAACACACATTTTATTGATACTTTCTTTACCAATGCTATCAATCATTGCTTTCATCTTATCATCAGAGTCAAAAACAAGACCAAGCCTATGGAAGAATCTATCCTTATAGAAGTCGCCTTCATTTAATTGATATCTTAAAGATTTAGGATCAGTTACTAAATCAAAATCTTGTGATTTAATTAAGTCATGATCTTTATCATTGATATCTGAAGTAGAACCACTAACAGGAACCATAGCACTTAATGCTCCACTCTTTTTTGAACCTTTTTCGTTAGAAACAATTTTCATTTCTATTCTCCTTAATTTTCCTCTTTTTTAAGCCTAGGATATTCTATCACAAAACGCCTTTAATGTCAATACCTATTTGATAAAAAACTGCAATTTATAATAAAACGCATACTGCCGTAGCGTAATCTCCATCGTGCGAAATATTGACCAAAATTTGACTAATTTTGAGCTTTTTTTGCTCATTTTCTGCATTTTTAGCCAATTTTACCACGCAAGCACCCATCAAATCGTGATCGATTTCAACCTCATTTAATCCGATTCCATTGCCAATTCCGACCCCTAAAGCCTTTAAAACTGCTTCTTTTGCAGCATAAATTCCGGCCATTGTTTTTAAATATGGAGGCAATTTTTGGCTGTCATCAAGGCTCCCTCGCTTTGAATTTATGTATTTTATTTCTAAATCTGTAAAGATTTTTTTACTTTTTTCAAGGTTTTCAGCGATGTTTTTAAACCTCTCAACCATAACTAAATCAATCCCAACTTTCATCTTCTTCTCCTCTTATTCTTGAAATATAACTTGAAATAGTGTCATATTCAAACCCCTTAGAAACTAAATATCTATAAAGTTTCTGAAAGGTTTCTTTATTTTTCTCTTTGTTATTTAAATACTTTTTTGAAACAGCTTCTATTTTTTTGATTTCATCTTGGTCACTAAAATTTTCTTCTGTTTTCTTAATTATTCCCTTATCTATTCCCTTTTGTTTTAATTTTAATAAAACCATTTTTTTGCCACAGCGATTTTGATTTTTCGCAAACGCTTCAGCAAATCTCTGATCATCAACCAGCTTATATTCCCTTAACTTTTCTAAAACAGAATCAATAATCTTTTGGCCATAGCCTTTATTCTTTAATTTTTCAATAATTTCAAATTCAGAATAAAGTTTTTTTGAAACGAGCCCTAGCGCATAGTCTAGGGCTCCTCTTGTTTCACTTTCACCAATAATTTGTTCTAACTCGCTTTCATCAAATTCAGCGCCAATAACAATACCATTTTTAACAGCTGTTTCAACGTTTAGCCCACAATAAAACGAGTTGTCAACATAAAGGTTTATTCTATTCTTTCGTTTTTGCCTTGTTATATCAGTAATTTTCGCCATATTAATCCATTTTAAAATATCCAGCATCAATTTTAGAGCACATAAATTCTTCTTCAATTTTCATCTTAATCTCTGAAATGTGCTTATCTATTTCTTCAACCGGAAAAGCAACCCTAAGGCTAACAACGTCACCATATTCAGCGCTAATAATTGGAATATGATTATCTCTTAAATATGTTCCAATACTAACGAAATCAGGATATTTAATGGTTAATCCATAAATTGCGCAATCAACCATTCTAACCTTTTTACTTTGTTTTATCGCTTCAAAAGCCGCGTTAAAATAAGTTCGTGTTAGTTTGCTCTTTCCTAATTGAATTCCACCAAAATATCTAACAACACAAACCAAACAATCAGTTATTCCTGATTTAGTTATTGCCTCAGTTATAGGGGCTCCTGCGCTTCCGCCTGGCTCACCATCATCATTATTCTTTGAAGTTGAAGAATCTTTACCTAAACAATAGCCATATGCAATATGTTTAGCGTCTTTATTGCTTTTTCTTAACTTCTCTAAAAAACTATCAACATCAGCAACTCTTTCAACGTGAGTTACAACGCCAATAAACCTTGAGCGCTTCTCATCAACTTCAAGCGCGTTGGTTCCATCAACTGTTAAATATTCAGTAACACTTCCCATAATATCCCTCTATAATCATAATACCAAATTTTAAGTGTTTTACAAAACAAATTTGGCGTGTGTGTTAATTTGTTTGGTAATCACACCTAAATATTATATACTTATATGGTAAGGAGAAAAACATGGAGCAAACAAATCACGTTAAAAATATGTGCCCCGTAACCGGCGGAGCAAAACATGCTAGTGCCCCTATTCCCGAAGAAGGAAAATGGGTTAATGCTGTTGAAATTAAAAATTTATGCGGTTTAACTCACGGAGTTGGAACTTGCGCCCCTCAACAAGGCGCCTGCAAACTAACTCTTAATGTTAAAAACGGAATTATCGAAGAAGCCCTTGTTGAAACCATTGGCTGCAGTGGTATGACACATAGTGCTGCAATGGCTGGCGAAATTTTACCAGGCAAAACACTACTTGAAGCGCTTAATACTGACCTAGTTTGCGACGCAATCAATGTTGCTATGCGCGAACTATTTTTGCAACTAGCCTACGGCCGAAGTCAATCAGCCTTTTCTTTGGGTGGGCTTGATATCGGCGCCGGGCTTGAAGACCTTGGAAAAGGTTTAACTAGCCAGGTTGGAACGATTTACTCAACAAAGGTTAAAGGTCCAAGATACCTTCAAACTGCTGAAGGCTATATAACAAAACTTGGGCTTGACGCTAACCATGAAATTATTGGTTATGAATATATCGCTATTGGAAAAATGATGAATGATATTAAAGCCGGCGTTAACCCTGCTGATGCTATTAAGAACAACACTAAAATTTATGGCAGGTTTAAAGAAGCAAAATTAGTCATTGATCCAAGAAAGGAGTAAGCAAATGGTTGAATTTGAAGGAAAAGAAAAAAGATTAAAAAATATTCTAGAATTCTTAAATGCTAACGGAATTAAAAACCTTGAAGAAGCAGAACAAATTTGCAAGCAAAATGGAATTGACGTTGCTAAAATTGTTAGAGGCGTTCAAACAATTTGTTTTGATAACGCTGTTTGGGCATATATTTGCGGTGCCGCTGTTAGTATTGTTAGAAAAGAAAAAGACGCTAAAAAAATAGCTAAAACTTTAGGCGAAGGCTTGCAATCGTTCTGTATTAAAGGAAGCGTTGCCGACACTCGCCAAGTTGGCATTGGTCATGGAAACCTTGCTAGTATGCTTCTTGATGAAAAAACAAATAGCTTCTGCTTCCTCGCTGGCCATGAAAGTTTTGCTGCTGCTGAAGGTGCAATCGGAATTGCAAATACTGCTAACCTCGTTAGAAAAACTCCCCTAAACGTTATTTTAAACGGACTTGGGAAAGACGCAGCATATATAATTTCAAGAATCAATGGGTTTACTTATGTTCAAACTCAATTTGATTATGAAAACAATAAATTGAATGTTTTAAAAACAATTAAGTTTTCTAACTCTGAAAGAAGCAAAGTTAAGGTTTATGGTGCTGACAGCGTTAGCGAAGGCGTTGCTATTATGCAACTAGAAAAAGTTGACGTTTCAATAACCGGAAACAGCACTAACCCAACCCGCTTTCAACACCCTGTTGCCGGAACATATAAAAAATGGGCAACTGAACACGGCAAAAAATATTTCAGCGTTGCTAGTGGTGGCGGAACAGGAAGAACGCTTCACCCTGATAATGTTGCAGCAGGCCCTGCTAGTTATGGCTTAACTGACACAATGGGAAGAATGCATAGTGATGCGCAATTTGCAGGCTCTTCAAGCGTTCCTGCTCATGTTGATATGATGGGCTTTATTGGAATGGGAAATAACCCAATTGTTGGCGCAACGGTTGCATTAAGCGTTGAGTTAGCCAAATTGAAATAAATGGCGAATTTTAAAGTTTTTTAGCGGTTTTTATAGTTAAAAATAATAAAACTGCGGTTTTTGGAGGTATTATGATTAAGTTTTTAGAGGTTGATGAAAAGTTTTTAAAATATGATGCGCACGCTCCACAAATACCTGTAAGAGCAACAAAAACATCTGTTTGCTATGACTTTTTCTCACCTATTGACGTCACCCTTCCTGCGCATAAAATTACTTTAGTTTTTACTAATGTTAAAGCAATTTTTGATGGAACAACTGCGCTAATTTTAGCAACACGAAGCAGTATGGGGCTTAAAGGAATAACGCTCGCTAATGGAATTGGGATTATTGAAAGCGATTATGCAAACAACCCATCAAATGATGGCAACCTTGGTTTTGCGCTATTTAATACAACTGATAACGATTATGTTATAAAGCGCGGTGAAAAACTAGGCCAAGGAATGTTTATTCCTTTCCTAACTGTAACTGATGAAGCCGAAATAACAACAACACGAACCGGCGGTTTCGGCTCAACCGGAAATAATTAAAAAAATAAAAACGCTCAACTGAGCGTTTTTTTATTACCTATTTTTAGTTGTTTATATTTAAATTTAAATATTTTTCAAGGTTAAATTTATTCCATGCGTTAAGGTCTTCTGGTGGGAAGCATCTAAACGTTAACCTATTTTTATTTGTTGGGTGTGTAAATTTAAGAATTGTTGCAAACAAGTTTATGTTAGCCTTTGGCATATCTTTTCCGCCGTATTTTTGATCACCAAAAACCGGACATTTAATATTAGCAAATTGAACGCGAATTTGATGGCCCCTGCCCGTTTTAAGCTTAACTTGAACAAGATTAAACTCGCCTTTTTTCTCCAATAAATAATATTCAAGTTCTGCCTTTTTAGCGCCCTCAGATGATTGTGGAACGATTTTAACCATATTATCTTTTTCATCTTTTTTAAGATAGTTAACCAATATTCCATGACTTGCTGGAAGGTTGCCTTTAACAACGGCAAAATACGTTTTTTCAAACTCACCATTTTGGATTTGCTCCCCTAGCCTTGAAGCGGCCTTGCTATTCCTAGCAAAAACCATAATTCCACCGGTTGGCCTATCTAGCCTATGAACGAGCCCAATAAAAGCCTCGCCTGGCTTGTTATATTTAACCTTAACATATTCTTTAACCATAGTTAACATGTCAGGATCGCCACTTTCGTCAGCCTGGCTAGGAACGTTTTGTGGCTTTTTAACAACTATAACCTGGTTATCTTCATATAAAACTTCTAAATCTTCCATCTTACTTTTCACCTATAAACATAAATGCGCTATTTCCGCATGGCAAATAAACTCCGTCACGCGCTGGCAAACAAACCTCATAACTCTCAAAAGTTGCCGGTCTGTTTATAGCAAGTTTTAAAACATTTTCCATAACCTGCGCGCCAAGACCGGTTGTATAACTATTTATTAAAACAAACAATGGTTTATCGCTTAAAACCTTTGAACAGAGTTTAACAAACTCAAAAAGGTTTTCTTCAAGTTTCCAAACCTCTCCATTAGCGCCACGCCCAAATGATGGCGGATCCATTATGATAGCGTCATAAGTATGTCCGCGCCTAATTTCGCGCTCAACAAACTTCCTACAATCATCAACAATAAATCTAACGCTAGCATCACCAAGGTTTGAAAGCGCAAGATTTTCTTTGCATCTTTCAACCATTTGTTTAGCGCTGTCAACATGGGTAACGCTTGCTCCTGCGCGAGCGCAAGCAACAGTTGCCCCACCAGTATAACCAAATAAATTTAAAACGCTAATTTTTCGGTTAGATTTCTTTATTATGTTTATCATAGTATCCCAGTTAACCGCTTGTTCTGGGAATAATCCGGTATGCTTAAAGCCCATTGGCT
>JAFZXQ010000089.1 GCA_017616705.1 Clostridia bacterium
GATGAAATATTTACCTTTGGACTTAACAATGTTGCTAATGACGAGTTTTTAGGTATCGTTCAGTCAACTGTTATTACTGCAGACAATGAAAATAAAGGTGTTGGTGAAGAAAATGTGTTAAATTCTTCTAAGACTGATAAGACTGAATTCGGCGCAATTGACGGAACTCTTGGTTATGTTTTGCCTAGTGATTATACAAGGGATAATATGCTTTTTGCCTTTGTTTATTCAATTCCTGGCGAAGATGGTGCGCATGCTTATTATTATGCTAAATTTAGCAACCCAACAAGCAGTAATTATTGGGAAAAATATGGCGTTTATTATTATTTAACTAGAGTTTTAGAGGTTAACGTTGTAACTAGTGACCTCAACAAGTTATTTTACCAAGATATGTATGCTCTCGGGATAATTAAAATTGAAGCCCCAATAACAAGTGATTCTGATTGGTGGAAGTTAAAAAACTATGGCGTTTATAGCAGTAAATATAAAGACAAAGACGAATATAATTCAATCGGTCTAAAGAGTGATAGCGATCTCGATACGGAGCTTTTAAATTCTTCAGGGCTTCATCTTGATGGTTTAGCAGAAACAAGCCCAGCAGTCCAAATTGCTTATAACACTTGGTCTTTCCCAAGAAGATTTGATGATTTTTCTGAAACATTTGACGCAACAGTTGTTAAAAGTTCAAAACTTTATACTAATGGTTCAGGTTCAGAAAGAACGGTTTACAAAATTAATAACGCCGCTAAAACTTGGGGCCGTTTTGATGGCGGAACAATGGTTGGCTTAAACGCAATAAAAGAAGAATATTACGCAATGGCTGACTTTATTGATTTTGCTGTTGAATCAAATATGAAATTCTATTTTGTTAACAGCCAAAACCCATTAATTGACTTTGAAAATAGTGGGCTAAGCACTGATTATTGGAAGAAAAATGAAACAACCGGCCTTTATGAATTTGTTGTTAATTATGACGGAGTTGGTGAGGTTTTATATACTCCTTCAAACGCTCAAACTGAGCTAGAGGGCGCATTATATTTAATTTGTTATGAAAACGCAAACGGAAGATATATTCCTGTTGTTAGTGGTGTACAAATAAGCCAATATGGATATAGTGATGCTGCTTATTCAAGTATGGCTTATGGCGCTAATGGCCAACTTTTAATTGCTAGAGGTTTCTTCGATTTTGTTTCAAATAAAAATGAACCAACATATATAACAGAAATTAAGCTTGATTCATCAGGAAATGAAACTGAAGCAGGTGAAATTAAATATATAACTGCAACTGCTGATAATGAATCTTCTTTAACAACTAATATGGTTACTCCTTCAACTATGCCTGTGGCTAAGTTTGTTGCTGGGGATAGTGCTGTTGATAGCAACTCATTTGTTAAAAGTGGCGAATATAGTTATTCAGACTATTTCTTAAAAGAAAGTAACCTTAATTCAAGCGCGGGTTATTATAGTTATATTGTTAACCCTAAGAGCGCTATTTATAATCAAAACTTGTTTAACCAGGGTAGCGAAATAACTAAAAACGTTATCTTTAGAGCAGAGCCTCTTGAAAATACTTTAGGGATTAGTTCAAGAGACAATAATATTACTTATTCAGGTGGGGTTTATAGTTGTAACTTTAATGCAACTCAAAACGGAAGCCCAGTAACATATACTATTGAGGTTAGTTATGGGGCAAACACCTATGCCGGTGTTAAGATTAAGAATAATGGCAATTATTTGAGCCGAAATAGTAATAGTTATGAAATCGAATCAGTTTTAACTGTCTGCACAAATTTAGTTCCAGTTTATTCTGAATCATTCCAACCAATTGATAATACTTTAACTTATGTTAACTACTCGATGAATAACAATTTAAATGTTTCTGCAATAAGTAATCTTATTAATCCATCATCTGGCGCAACAATTGGTGATCTTAAAACGTCAAGCAGTGAATATTCTCAATATCAGTTGTTGATTGAAGGAGATGAAGCTGCTTCGCTATATATATATAACCAAACTAATAAGATAGTTATTATTAATTATCAAAATGTTAAGTTTGGAACTAGCGAAACGAAAGTTTCAACAAAAGATTTAACAAATATTGCTGGTTATAATTCAAGTAAAGATGAAGCGGTTATTAACTATAAAAATGCTTTATTTAAGTTTAGATGTTATTCAACAAACGATGCTCCTGGAGTTTATTCTTACTATGTAACTGAAGCAACTGAACTCAGTGTTTTAAGACTTAAACTTGATTTTTATGACGGCTATAGTTACTACGATGCAAATGGTGATATTAAAACGTTAAGCAAGAAAGAAGCCGATGCGAACCCTGTTTATTCTCAATATGTTAATGTTTTAATTGTTCCTGTTGGAAGTGAAGTTGAAAATAGCACATTCTATAAACTTTATGACAAAAATGGCAACGTTAGTTATAGCGTTAATGCAACACAATCTGGCAAAAGTAGTTTTAAAGTTTATATTTATGAAAACGGATCACTTAGAGCGCAGTTTACCGCAACAAATAGTAATAGCAGTTTTGCTAAATATGGTGATTTAAAACATATTATGGCTAACCTCAATACTGGTGCTGCTGATGGTGGTTGGAAAACGGCGGGCGTTTGGGTAGATTCTCAAAAACTGCTTCCTTTACCAAAATTAAACCCAGAAGAAATAGTAGGGTTTTATAAACCAGCAAAGATTGTTACTAAATTAGATAAATTAAGTAAAAGCATTTTTACGATGGACTTTAACGTGTTTAACCCAAGCGGTTCAAGATCAACTTTTGCATGGAGATTCCATCCAGCATTGTTCAGTTATGCTACTGCTAAACCTTATGACGTAAAAGTGTTTACGCTTAAAAACCAAGGTGCGTTCTCACTTGACTATGGATTTGATGGTAAAGATGCTATTGGTTTAAGATATCTTTACATGGCTTCTGATATTAACGTTATTGTTTTAGTTTTAGGAACAATCGTTATTTTCAACGTTTTAATGCAGAGCATGTGGGGCTTAATTAAACGTGTTTATGATATCGTTATTCTATTTATCGTTATGCCTGGCTTTGCTGCAACAATTCCAATTGATGATGGCGGAAGGTTTGCTAAATGGAAAGATAAGGTTATAAGCAGCATATTCTCGGCTTATGGCGTTTTGGTTGGCCTTAACTTATTCTTTGTTTTAGTTCCGGCGATCGATTCGGCAACCGGCAACTTATTTGTTGCTTCTGACCTTCCTGAAACCGTTTCAAGAACTATTTTTGGAACGTCGGTTGGTATTGCTTACTTAAACAAACTCGTTTCATTATTGTTTACGCTTGTTGCGTTAACTTTAATTAAAACGCTACCAGCTTATTTCTCTAAACTTACTGGATTTGGTGATGCTTACTTTGATGGTGGTAAAACAGTTAGTAAGGTTAAAGAAGTTCTTAAAGAAGGTGGCGACACTATTAGCGGAAGAAATGCGAAAGACTTTATTGATAATAGCATTCTTGGTAAAGATGAGAAGGGTAATGCCCATCCATTTACTAAGGGTATGCTTTCTAACTTTATTCCAGGAAGCGCATTAATTGGCGGTGCCGTTAATGACTTACGACAGAGAGCGGCCGCTAAATATAAGCCTCCTGAAGTAGATAAAGAAAAAGAAGAAGAAAAACCTCAAACAACAACAACGCAAAGTGACCCACTTGGTAATCCAGGCGAGAAGCAAACAACAACTCAAACCTCAAGTGGCGGAACAACATTTGGCGGAACTCAAAACAATGAGCCTATTGAAGTTAACGGAACTAATGATAAAAATGATTGGGTTGAAAAATCAACTGAAGGCTTAAAGGGCAAAGAGTTGTTTGAAACTAATGTTCAGAACGCAATGGCTGATGTTGATAAAAACGGCGAATTTAACGCAACGCTTGAGCAAGTTAATAGCATGAAGGGAATGTTGGGTTCTGAATTTACAGAGTTTGCTTCAAAAACTGGTGCTAAAGATGAAAACGGCAATGATATTTGGTCAGTTAAAGTTGGCAAGATTGGCGCTGATGAAGCAAAATATAGCGAGCAAGAAGCTAAAACAGGCGCAACTATGGAAGCCGCTGCTAATAAGATGGCTGCTTATGACACTCAAATTGCCGATCTTAAGGGTAAACAATCAGGCTTTGACGCAAGCGAGCAAATGGCAATAAAAGAAACTCAAGATGCTTATGATGCGCTTAGTGGAGCAATTGATATTAATAGATATAGTGAGTTCCAGAACTTAACTAGTGAAAATGAGCGTAAAACTAGAGCACTTAGCGGAGTTGAAACTAAGGTTAGCGATCTTCATTCTCAAAATGATGCAGCAAGAATTAAACTTGATGAGGGAAGACAATTAGTTAAAAATCTTGAGGCCGCTTATATGCTTCAAACTGATAAGAATTCAGACACCGCTAAGAGCATTTATAAACAATTGCAAGATGCTCGTGACGGCGTTAGAACAACCGAAGCTGGAATTAATAATAGAAATGAAGACATTAAGAAATACACTGATCAACGTGATAAGTGGAAAGATGAAATTAAATCTAATAATGCTCAAATTGCTTCAATGTCAAATGGTAAGAGCGTTAGTGAGGTTAATACATTAGTTGAAAGATATTCTAATGCTAAGAATCATCAAAGGAATATTTCAGAAGCAAGCAGTGCTAATAAGGCTGAAATTTCTAAACTTGAAAACCAAAGAAAGATTGCTGAAAATTCTTATAACAACTCAAAGAATAATCAAGAAATTGCTCAACAAAAACGTGATGGAATTGTTGGTTCTCGTTATGAAGAGGCTAGCAAGAAGGCAACAAGTGAATATGAAGCAGCAGTTAAACGTCAAAATC
>JAFZXQ010000090.1 GCA_017616705.1 Clostridia bacterium
GACAAACTTGGTGCTACAGGCGGAGAGATTGTTGTAGGGGCAAGCGCAACGCTTTTAAATAACCTTGTTATTTCATCAATTAATCCTAAAAATAAGGGTATTATTGCAATTCTTGCTGGTGAGCATGCAAGTGTTTTAGGCCCAGCAAAGAAATTAAAAGATAACGGCGCTGATGTTAGATTTATTCCTTTAACAAAATCTGGCGATTTTGATTATGATTACTTTGAAAACTTACTTAAAGAAGGCGTTAGATTTGTTGGTTGCATGCATGTAAGCAACGAAACTGGCCAAATCTTTGATATAAAAAGAATAACTAAACTAGCTAAAGTTTATAACCCAAATTGTCTTGTTTTTAGTGATGGCGTTCAGGCGCTAGCAAAAACGAAGGTTGATTTAGATGACCTTGGTGTTGATTTTTACACAATTTCAGCCCACAAAATTGGCGGAATAATTGGTGCAAGCGCTCTTTTCGTTCGTGATATTTCTAAATTAAAGCCTTTTGTTTTAGGTGGCGGTCAGGAATTTGATCTAGTTAGCGGAACAGAAAACTACCCGGCATTTTCTGCTTTTATGGTTGCATTAACTCTTGACCTAACTAATTTTGAAGAAAACTTTGCTAAGGTAAGCAAGTTTAAAGAAGAATTAATCAGTGAGCTAACGGCTCAAAACATTGAGTTTAGAATAAACGGAACGCTAACTAGCCCTTACATTTTAAACGTGAGTTTTTATGGCGTTAGGGGTGAAGCGCTTTTATATGCACTTGACGAGCGAGGTATAATGGTTGCTAACGGCTCAGCTTGTTCGTCAAAAAAGCGCGGAAACGCAACACTTGAATCAATGGGGTTAAATAAAGAGGAAGTTGATGGAGCGGTCAGGTTTTCATTTTCAGCGCAATATGATTATGACGCTAAAACTATAGCAAAAATAATCAAAGAAGAAATTGATAAAATTAAACATTAGGATAAATATGGAAAAAGTAATTTTGATTAGATATGGTGAAATTCATTTAAAAGGGCGCAACCGCAGCTTTTTTGAAAACTTATTAGTTAGCAATATTAAAGCAGCAGTTAAACCCTACGGCGCAGTTTTAAGCCACACTTCAGGAAGATATATTCTTTCTAATTTTGATGAGAAAAATGCTAATAAATTAAGTGAAGTTTTAAAGAATATTTCAGGTATCGTTTCATTTTCTCTTGCAATAGTTTGCGCAAGCGTTTATGACCAAATTTCAAACGTTGTAATTGATTTATCTAAAGATTTAAAAGGAACTTTTAAAATTGAAGCAAACCGCGCTGATAAAACTTTTCCAATTAAAAGCCCGGAATTAGCCAAAATGCTTGGGGGAGTTATTTTAGATAATAACACAATGCTAAGCGTTGATTGCTTTAACCCTAACCATACCATTAACGTTGATATCAGAGAAAACAACAAAACATATATTTATCTTGAGAAAGTTTTGGGAATGGGCGGAATGCCTGTTGGTTCTGCTGGAAAAGGTGTTTTACTTCTTTCTGGCGGAATTGATAGCCCTGTTGCAGGGTATATGATGGCGAAAAGGGGAGTTAACTTAGTTTGCCTTCATTTTCATAGTTTCCCTTACACAAGCCCTCAGGCTCAAGAAAAGGTTGAAGCGCTTGCTAAAATATTAGCAAAATATGATAGTCATTTAACATTAAAGGTTATTAGTGTTACCAAAATTCAAGAAGAAATCCATAAAAAATGCAACCCTAATTTTATGATAACGCTTCTTAGAAGGTTTATGTTTAGGATTGCTGAAATAGTTGCAAAAAACGAGCAAACAAGCATGATTATAACGGGTGAGTCGCTTGGACAAGTTGCAAGTCAAACGATTGAAAGCATGACCGTTGTTGAAAGCGTTTTAAAAGATAGCGTTGTTTTAAGACCACTTGTTGCATTTGATAAAAACGAAACTATTGAAATAGCAAGAAAAATCAATAGTTATAAAACAAGCATAATTCCTTATGAAGATTGTTGCACTGTTTTTCTTCCTAAAAACCCATTAACAAAACCAAGGTTAGATAAGGTTATTTTTGAAGAAAGTAAACTTGATGTTGATTCTCTAATTAACGAGGCTATTAATTCAATTAAAGAAGTAAAAATTAACTAATATAGAATTTAACTTTATTGCTCGTTTTTGTTTCACCATAAAGAGAGCAGGTTAACGAGTATTCAATTATTTCATTATTTGGAGCAAGATTGTCTAAAATTTCAGTAATTTGGCCATCGCCAATACTAAAATTAACTAATCTTACTCCATTTTTTGTTTCAGCATAAAGATTATAACTTACTCCTTTTTGAGTTTGATAAGTTATAAGAGGCAAATTATCCTTACAAGTTGCCGAAATAATAGGGGCATCTAAACTTAGTCTAGCGCTAGTTTCAGGAATAAATTTTAAATTAAAATAATCACTTATTTTATCTTTATCAGGGCTGTTGGGGTTAGAAAGCCTTATAATGTGCTCATTTTGGGCTAAAACGGCGTCATAATCAAGCATTACAACACTTTCCGGTTTAGTAATTTCACTTGGGAAGTTTCCGTTTTTATAAAGCAATTCTAAAATTTTTTTGTTAATGGTCGTAGGATAAGTTGAGCCATTAACGCTAGCAGAAAATCCGTCGCTATTTTTAGCGCCAATCCAGGTTATAATTGTATGGTCATTAGTTAAACTAACGCAATAAGCGTCGCTGTTGTTTGATGAGTTTTTTATTCCAACAGTTCCAGTTTTTGAGTAAACTGGGAAAGGTAAGTCGCTTAGCCTTATTGCAGTTCCGCTTAGTGTTGTGTCGCGCATAAGTGAAGTAATAAGAAAGGCTGTTGCGTCAGACATAACTCTGTTTTTATTCGAATTTTTCTCATATATAACGTTGCCGCTGTTATCAACAATTTGGCTTATAATTTTATTATTTGCAAATTCTCCATCA
>JAFZXQ010000091.1 GCA_017616705.1 Clostridia bacterium
AAGAAAATTTATTGCTGATAAGAATTTTGTTGAAGGATTTATTAAGGCGCTTGAAATTCCTGGTAATAAAATTAAACAGTTTTATACTAAGGTAGGGAGATTTGAAGAAAGATATAGAGAACAAGATGGTATTTATTATCACACTATTAAAATGGCAACGCAATCTAATTTAGTTCGCAATGAAGATGAGGTAAGATGTTCTAAAGAAGAATATGATAGATGCTTTAATAAAAAGATTGGCAATGTCGTTGAAAAAACAAGATATAAAATTGGTGCAGATGAATATGTTTATGAATTTGATATTTATTCTGGCGATTTAGAAGGGCTTTGTATCTGTGAAATTGAATTTGAAAGCGAGAAAAAGGCAAATGCGTTTAAAGCAACAAACCTTTTTGTTAGAGAAGTTACTGATGACCCTAGGTATAAAAATCAAAGTTTAGCGGTTAATGGTTTGCCAGAAGAACAACCTTCAGTTTAATAATAAAAACTCAACCTTATTGGTTGAGTTTTTTGTTTTACGTTTGACTTAATGCTATTTAATATGATATTATCAATTAGTTATTATAGGGAGAGTAAATATGAAAAAGGCTTTTATTCTTCACGGAATGAGTGGTAGCATTGATGAATCATTTGGGATAAAATTAAAAGAAGATTTAACTAAACTTGGTTATCAAATTTTTCAGCCAACTTTTACTATTTTAAAAGACATAACGCTAGAATCTTGGTTTAATGAAATGGATAAATATAAAAACGAGATTGAAGACGATAGCATCTTTATTTGTCATAGCCTTGGCTGTTTGTTTATTATAAAATACTTTGTTAAAAACAATATTAAAAACAAATTAATAATATCAGTTGCGGGTGGTTTATGTAAGCATAGTGAAGTTTTCCCTGGTTATGAATTTTTAATTCCATTTATTCCAGAAGAAGATGAGTTAATAAATTTTGAAGCCCTTAATAATAAACTTTATAACATTTATAGCGATAATGACCATATTTATAAAATCTTTCAACTTGAAAGATATAATGAGAAGGCTAATGCAATACCGGTTTTCTTACCGAATAAAGGCCATTTCGGCAGGTCATCAGGGGTTAAGGAAATTCCAGAGATTATTGATATTATTAAGAATGAAACAAAATAAATTAAGCAAGGCGCGAGCCTTGTTTTTTTAACCTTTTTTACAGACGATCATATAAATATATAAAGGACATTTTATGGTTGTTTGCAAGTTTGGTGAGTCAAGCGTTATTAACCCTAAAGCAATTTTAAACATTAAAAAAGTGAGTGAAAATAAAAGCCGAAAGGTTTTTGTTTTTTCTGCTATTGGGAAAAGATTTAAAAACGATATAAAATTAACAGATTTGCTTATTGAGTTTTGTAAAAGTAATAATGAAATTAAGGGGCAGATTTTAGATTTAATTATTCAAAAATTTGCAACTCTTTCTAGGCTCTTAAAAATTAAATTTGATTTAAACATAATAAAAGAAGATTTATTAAAAAATAAGAATAGAAATTATATAATTTCGCGCGGTGAATATTATACTGCATTGTTTTTCTCTGAGTATTTAAAAATAATTTATGTTCCAGCAGGAGAATTAATTGTTTTTAATGGTAAAAAGATTGATTATAATAAAACTCAAACAAATTTACTTAGCGCCTTAAATAAATATGGAAGAATTATAACAGGTGGGTTTTATGGCCTAAACCAGAGTAATAAGATCGTTTTAATGAAGCGTGGCGGAGGCGACGTTAGTGGGGCAATTTTAGCAAAAGTTATAAATGCTGATACTTATGAAAATTATACTGACGTTTGTGGGATTAAACCAATTAACCCAAAAATTATAAAAAATAGCAAAACAATAAAAAGATTAAGTTATGAAGATTTAAATGTTTTAACTAAAAATGACTGCTCGGCATTAAGCAATGAGGCGGTAAAAATTTTAAATAAAACAGAAATAAAAACACTAATTATAAACACGTTTGACCTTCAGGGAGATAAAACTGTTGTAACAAATGAAAACAATATGGTTAAATTTATTTGTTTTAAAGGGGACAAAATAACAGCTAAAGTTGGTAATAAAAATTTTAAAATAATTAGCGATAAAAGGTATATGATTTCAAACCTTAAAAATCTGGCTAGACTAATAAATTTAGTCAATTGAGTTTGACAAAAATTTTAGTAATTGATAAAATAAAATAGGGATTTGAAAGGTGTTTTGCGAGTATGGCGGAATTGGTGCGACGCGTTAAGCAAACAGCACAGTGCGCTGTTTGTAGCCAGCAACTGAAAGTTGCGACAAGCGGGGAGCAAGCTTTGCTTACGACCTGGTGGACCCTATGGGGCTGCCTAACGTAAAGTTTAATCGGATAAAATATTTAAATTAAATATAAAAATTTTTGCGAGTATGGCGGAATTGGCAGACGCGCATGGTTCAGGTCCGTGTGAGCAACGCTCATGCAGGTTCAACCCCTGTTACTCGCACCAAATGTTTAAAAGGATAAAATAAAATAATAATTAACATATGAAAAAAAACGCAAATAATAAGTTTAGCTATGTAATAATTGCAATAATTATGATTATTGTATCTTTTTTTGCGTTAAATAGTAATTATAAAAACGATACAATTTATGCTGAAACTAGTAATCAAACAACATATTATTCTCAATTAAATAGCGATCAAAAAGGCTTTTATAATGCTCTTGTTAAAATGAATAATGATGGCTTATTTGCTAGGGGTGAAAGCCTGCAACTAAATGAAAGTGATTTTGCTTTTATAACTAGCAAAAGAATTGAAAATTATGCTATTGGCGATAAGTCAATGTTAGTTAATTTTGAAACTGCAAAAACTGCATTTTTATTAGATAATCCTGAAATTTTTTATGTAAATTTTGAAAATTTGGCCCTTAACTGTTATAAGATTGGTGAAAATTATGTTGCTGAAATTGGCTCAACCAGGGCAAAAAGTTATTTAATTGATGGCTTTAATGAGGCTTTGATTTCTGCTAATTTAAATAAGAATCAGGCGGGAAGTTTGTTTTATAAGTTAAACCAACTTGCAAGTGTTGGTTCTTCAACAGGTTATAAAGCGCTTGAAAAAGTTGTAGAAAACTTTAGTAACGTTGACAGCGATTTTGTGCCTTGTGGCAGTTCGCTTTATGATTTATTCTCACCAAATAAAACTAGCCTAGGGTATGCGCTTGCATTTAAGATTATTTGTAATGCGCTTGGTTTTGATTGCTTAGTTGCAAGG
>JAFZXQ010000092.1 GCA_017616705.1 Clostridia bacterium
TAACCTCTCTTGAAACAAGGCTAGCAACTTTTATTTCGCCAACTCCTTTCTTTGTTGCTTTTTCTAGCGCTTCATCATAACTAATTTCTATGTTTGAAGATAAAACAGAAGCAACGTCTTCTGCGCTTACCACGTCATTTGGCCTAACATAAACGTCATAACAAACTTCATCACTTGCTAAAACAATACCATTTCTATCTGTTATTGAGCCCCTTATTGCTCCTGTTGGCAAATCTCTTAGCCATTGACTGCTTGCTTTTGCTTGAAGAGTTTTGCCCATAATAACCTGAAGATAAAAAAGACGAAACAAAATCAGCGATAAAAAAAAGACTATTAACAAGGCGAATGCTAATAATCTCTTTTGTAAACTAAAGGACGTATATTTAATTTGCATTTTGTTCTCCTAGAACAAACTTGATAAAAACTCACAAAGCCCGTTAAACCAATTGGTTGGGGTTTTTGTTTCAACAACTTCGTCTAGAACCGGTGCGTCAACATAAACTTCGTTTGTGCTTGTTGCATAAACATATTCGTTGCCGAGGCTGTTTTTAATTGTTTGGTCTGTTCCAAGGTAATTATATTCGCTTTCGAGCTCGTTTATAACTTGGCTTTCTGCGCTAACTTCTTGAGAAACCTGAGCAATTTGAGCCTTAGCATTTCCTATTGCAACGGCGTTATAAATAACAAACGCAACAAGTAAAGCAAAAACAACGCAAGCAACGCTAAAAGCAATTTTAAGCCTTGGGCTTAAGCTGATTCTTTGCTTTTCATAATTTTCGTTAACTAAAACATTTTCTTTACGCTTAATTTCAGTTAAACCAGAATTAACAACTCTATAACCAGAGTCAACCTCATTTTCTTCCCTTGAGTTATATTCCCTTTCAACTTCATAAGCAGGCTCATCATCTTCGTCTTCATAAGTATAAGAAGATGGAGTATAAGTTGGGGTGCTAATTTGGTTTACTTCGTCTTCTTGGTCATTATAATATCTGCTTGAAAAATAATTAGGCTCTGTTTCAGTTCGAGTTCTTGTTTCAGTTGTAACCATATTTTCCCCTCCTTTTTTTGTTTATCCTCTCGTTTTGTTTATCCAAAAACTTGTTTGAGTTACTTAATCTTTTCTGCAATTCTTAATTTTGCTGACGAACTTCTTGAATTAACTTTTAGTTCATCAGTTGATGCAATAATTGGTTTGCTGTTTATTAGTTTTAGTTTGGCGTTGTTTCCCCCACAAACGCAAACCGGAAACTCTGGCGGACATGTGCAGTTAGTTGAAAGCTCTTTAAACATTGTTTTAACAATCCTATCCTCGAGGCTGTGGAAAGTTAAAACAACTATTCGCCCTCCCTTGTTTAGATGATTAACTGCTTGGTTGATGGTTTTCCCGATAACATCAAGCTCGCCGTTAACACAAATCCTTATTGCTTGAAACACTCTTTGAACGCTATCCATCGCGCGTCCCCTAACATTTGGAACGCAAGACATGATTAAATCTCTTAGTTCAAAGGTTGTTTCAATTGGTTTTTTGCTCCTTGATTCTACTATCTTGTGAGCAACGCGCGGAGCAAATCGTTCCTCACCATAGTCAAATATTATCCTCTTTAGTTCGCCTTCGCCATAATTATTTACAACAAATTTTGCGTCAAGCTTTTGATCTTGGTTCATCCTCATATCAAGCGGTGAGTTAAACCTAAATGAAAAACCTCGCGAACCGTTATCTAATTGATAACTCGAAACCCCCAAGTCGATTAAGATGCCATCAATTTTTTCAATTTTTAATTTTTCTAAAATTTTATCGAGATTTGAAAAGTTATCTAAAACTAAGGTAACTCTATCTTTATAGGCTTTTAACCTATCGCGGCAAACGGCAATTGCATCTTTGTCTTGATCAATGCCGATTAATTTTGCTGATTTTGTTCGTTTTAAGATTTCAAGCGAATGACCAGCCCCGCCAATTGTTGCGTCAACATAAATTCCATCTTCTTTAAGGTTAAGCCCATCCAAGCACTCATTGAGCATAACCGGAATATGAACGAAATCCATTAAACACCTAAATTGGCTAAATCACTAGCAAGGCTATCAAAATCACCAGTTGAATAATCTTCCCAAACTTCTTCAGCCCAAATCTCAACTCTATTTCCTGCGCCAATGAAAACAATTTGTTTTTTAATTTTGGCATAATCTCTTAATTCTTGTGGAATTAAAATTCTGCCTTGGTTATCTTCTTCTGCTTCAAAAGCGCTAGCAAGAAGAAGCCTTAAAGATTTTTGGTTAGCGCTATCAAACATTGCAACATTTTTTATCTTTGATACAACGCTTTCTTCAAAATCTTCTTTAGTAAAAGCAAAAAGGCAGTTATCGCTTCCCTTGGTAATGATGAATCCAGAACCAAGGCTTGCTTTAAGCTTAGCAGGAACGCGCATACGCTTTTTTTCATCAATGCTATGTTTATAGGTTCCTATTAGCATAATTAGCCCCCTCCCTTTTACTACAATTGCATTATAAAACACCCTGTTCTTAATTTCAACCACTTTTGACCACTTTTTTAACAAAGTTTTTAACAACTGTTAACAACTTTTTCGACATCTTTAGTAAATCCCCCATTTTTTCTAGCATTAAGGCCAATAAAAAAAGTGGTTAAACCACTTTTCAAACATTTGTTTTGTTGACTTTTACCAAAAAAATTATATTTTTATTAAAACCGGTGTGTGTTTAATTTGGTCCGTAGCCGTCAAATAATAAGTTATTCCATCTTTAACTTGAACTAGCGGCATATTAACCTGTTTGCCGTGAAGATGGCCAAAAACAACGGCGTCAACTTTATGCTCTTTAAATTGAGCAGTAAACCCATTATCATCTTTGTTATAGTTAAAAGGCGGATAATGAAATAAGCAAATAACCTTATCTCCCTCTTGCCTTTGCTTTTCCATATCAGCTAATGTTAAGCCAAGCCTAATAACTTCGCGATCATAAATCTTTTGATCTTCTTTTGTTAAAGGCTTGTTATGTTCGCTAACCTGCCAACCCCTTGTTCCACAAAAAATAACGTTGCCAATTTTAACGCTGTTATTTTGAAGAGCAATAATATTTTTAGGTAAAACTTGTTTAACTTTTGCTAAACTTTGCCACCATAATTCATGGTTACCCTTAATGATAATTTTAGTTCCGTTAAGTTCGCTGAGCCACTCAAGGTCTGGAATGGCTTCTTCAAGTTTAAGCGCCCAACTAATATCGCCGGCAACCAAAACAACGTCGTTTTTACCGACTTTTTTTTGCCAATTCTCTTTAATCTTTGATTGATAATCGCTCCAATTATCACCAAAGATATCCATTGGCTTATCGCAAGCATTACTTAAATGAAGGTCACTAAGCGCCCAAATCTTCATTACTATCTCCTAATATTTGATAAATTTTATCAATAACAGCATTTCTTCCCTCGCCAGTTTCGGCGCTTGAAAGAATTATATCGCTTGCGCCAACTTTAAGCGCACGCGCGATAACGAGCTTATTTTTCTCTCTTTCGCTCTTTTTTATTTTATCAACTTTTGTTGCAACAATAATTACCCTATCATTAAATGAATAAAGCCATTCTATCATCTGTTTATCTTTTTCGCTTGGCTCGTGACGAACATCAACAAGCATAATTGTTAATTTAACACGATTTGCTGCAAGATAATCATTAATCATCTTTGCCCAAACGTTTTGTTCGGCTGTTGAAGCCTCAGCATAACCATAACCTGGCAAATCAACAAGCATAAACTTATCGTCAGCGTTAAACAAGTTAATTAGCCTTGTTCGCCCTGGCGTTTTGCTAGTTTTAGCAAGTTTACCATTTCGCCCAAGCATATTAATAAAACTAGATTTTCCAACATTACTTCTGCCAACTAAACACACTTCGCTAAGTGTGTTTTTAATTTGGCTAACCGAACTAGCCGATTGAACAAATGTTAAATTCTTTATATCCACGCCTTTATTTTAACAAAAGTTAATATATTTTGCAACAAAAAAAGAAAAGCAACTGCTTTTCTTTATGCGCTAACGGCTTTTGAATCACCACTATCGCTATTTTCTTCAACTCTAACAAACTCACAAACGACTTCGTTTTCATCTTCATCGCTTTTCTTAACGATAACTTTTTTAATTGTTTTATCGCTTGGAACTTGATACATCAAAGGAAGCATTGTTTCTTCAAGGATGCTTCTAAGGCCCCTTGCGCCCGTTTTAAGTTTTATTGCCTTTTGAGCAAAACAAGTTATTGCTTCGCGCTCAAATTCAAGAGTTACGTTATCAAGGCTCAACATTTTTTCATATTGCTTAGTTAAAGCGTTTCTTGGCTCAGTTAAAATTCTTTCAAGCGCTCTCTCATCAAGGTTTTCAAGGCTAACTGTTACCGGAACCCTTCCTATAAACTCAGGGATTAACCCAAACTTAATTAAGTCATGTGGTTCAACATATTTTAAAATCTCGCCTGATTCAAGTTCTTTCTTTGTTTTAACGTTTCCACCAAAACCAAGTCCAGAAGCGCTTATTCTCTTTTGTATTATTGATTCAAGGCCAACAAATGCGCCACCACAAATAAACAAAATATTAGTTGTGTCAATTGAAATACATTCTTGGTTAGGATGCTTTCTTCCGCCTTGAGGAGGAACGCTAGCAACCGTTCCCTCTAAGATTTTAAGAAGACTCTGTTGAACGCCTTCGCCAGAAACGTCCCTTGTTATTGAAACGTTTTCACTTTTCCTAGCAATCTTATCTATTTCGTCAATATAAATTATTCCGCGTTCTGCCTTTTTAATGTCATAATCGGCGGCTTGAATTAGTTTAAGCAAAATATTTTCAACGTCATCACCAACATAACCCGCTTCGGTTAGCGTTGTTGCATCAGCGCTAGCAAATGGAACGTCAAGAATCTTAGCAAGTGTTCTTGCAATAAGCGTTTTACCGCAACCTGTTGGACCAAGCATTAAAACATTACTCTTTTCAAGCTCAACGTCGTCATTTTTGTTTTTAGCCTTTGCGCTATAATTAATTCTTTTATAATGGTTATAAACGCTAACAGCCAAAACCTTTTTAGCCTGGTCTTGCCCAATGATATATTTATCAAGCGCATCTTTAATTTCTTCTGGGCGTGGAAGATCAAGGGGCTTTTGTTTGTTTCTGTTTTGCTCCTCTGCCTTCAAAATTGCCTTACAAATTTCAACGCAATCTTCACAAATTGAAACAGTCCCATTTGGGTTTTCAATCATTCTTGTTACTTCTTCACGTTTTCTTCCACAAAAAGCACAACTATCTTGTTTTGGTTTGTTGTTTTCGTTCTCGCTCATAAAAACTCCTAATTTAAGTAAAAACAAATGGCAAAACTGCCATTTGTCTTATGTTTTATAGTTATTATTTACGTTTATCGTAAATTTTATCTATTAAACCATATTTAAGCGCTTCGCTTGCACTCATGAAGTTATCTCTGTCAGTATCTTGCTCAATGGTTTTAATATCTTGACCAGAGTTATCTGCTAAAATCTTGTTTAACTTCTTCTTTGTTTGAAGAATATGGTTAGCGTGAATAGCAATATCACTAGCCTGACCTTGAGCACCCCCCAAAGGTTGATGAATCATAATCTCGCTGTTAGGAAGCGCGCAACGTTTTCCTTTAGCGCCACTTGAAAGCAAAACTGCTGCCATGCTTGCTGCCATACCAACGCAGATTGTGCAAACGTCACATTTAATATAATTCATTGTGTCATAAATAGCCATTCCAGCAACAACGCTTCCACCAGGGCTGTTAATATACATCATTATATCTTTATCAGGGTCTTTGCCTTCAAGAAAGATAAGTTGCGCAACAATTAAGTTAGCGGTTTGATCAGTTATTTCATCGCTTAAAAAGATTATTCTATCTTCAAGAAGCCTTGAATAAATATCATAACTTCTTTCCCCCCTATTAGTTTGCTCTATAACCATAGGGACTAAAACATTTTTTTCCATAAAAACTCCTTATTCAATCGTGTTAA
>JAFZXQ010000003.1 GCA_017616705.1 Clostridia bacterium
GTTTCAAATAGCCTTGAAACAAAACTCTTAGAAAAGGTTTTTATCCTATCTGATCAGTCAACCACGCTAATCAGTAAACAAAAATTAATAGATATCATCTCTTTAGATAATGCAATAATTTCAAGCTTTCCGCAAAAAATTGCTAATTTTTGCGGTATTTTTACAGAATTGATTTTAATTTTAGCAATTATTGGCTATTCTAACTTAAGCCTATTAGCCATTGTTATTTGTGTTATTATTTTTATTAGCCTTATTAATTGGGTGCTTTCAAAAATAGAAAACTACTTTAATAATAAAAGCGAAGAATTAGCCTTACAAAAAAGAAAAACGCTTTACGAAACAATAAATAGCGCAAACCTCTCCCAATCTTTAAATCTTACTGAATCCCAATTTTTAAAAAATCAAGCCCAAAAACAATCTTACTCCAGCTCAATATCTAAAAAGAATATAGTTTCTTTGTTAAAAAAGTTAATAACTTATTTTATTTGGTCTCTTTTTCTCTCAATTATCATAATTTATATGGTAAATTTAGTAAAAACCGACTATTTAACGCTATCTTTATTTGTTTTAATTATTCCATATATTTATGAAGTTTTAGGCAAGTCTTTAAATTGCTTAAACTTTTCTAGCGAAATTAATGACGTTATTTCAGCATGCAAACGAACTAACTATATTTTATCTTTAACTAGTCAGAACACTTTAATTTTTGGCGATAATAATAACGATTTAATTTATGGCGACCTTCTATTTTCTTCGGTTAGCCTTAACAATCAAGTTTCAAAAATTAACAATTTCAACGCATGTTTTGTGAAAAAGACGCTAAATTGTTGTGTTTTTAACAAAACAGAGTCGCTAAATTTATTTATTCAATTACTATCAAGAAAGATAAAACCTCAGAGAGGAACAATAACGCTTGATAATACTAGCATCTATGATTTTTCAAAAGAAGTTTATTCTCATAACATATCTATCGTTTATAAAGATTCTTTCTTCTTTGACGATTCAATAATGAATAATTTAAAAATAGTCAACAATTCAAAGCGTGAAATAGTAAAAACCTTAAAGTTATTAGACATTTATAATGAAATTAATGATTTAAATAACGGTTTACAATCAAAACCAAGTGAACTTAAGTCAAGTTTTACAATTTTTTTACTAAATTTAGCCAGGGCTATGCTTACTAATGCGGAGTTTATTATAATTGAGGATCTATCACTAGTCAGTAACCCAAATTTATTGCAAAAACTAAATAAAATTCTTTTAAAAATAACTAAATATAGATCAGTAATAATTTGCTCAACATATGGCTTAAACCTAACTAATTGTAAAGAAATTGAAATTAATTAATAAAAAATAAAGTTATTAACTTTTTTACTTGAATTGTTAATAACTTTAAAATTTTTAATATTATTTACAAAATACTAGTCTAATTTATCAATAACGTTATAAATCCTTTGAAGGTCATCATAACTATAATAGTCAACAAAGATTCTGCCTTTTCTATCAGTTCCTAAAATGCTAACCTTTGTTCCAAAGATTCTTTCAAGTTTCTTAGCAAAATCCTTAAGTTCAAGGCTTTGAACAATCTCTTTTTTAGCCTTTTTAGTTTTACCAAGTTGTCTGATAAATTTTTCAAGTTCTCTAACAGAAATTTTATTGTCGCAAGCCTTTTTAGCGAGGTCAATTTGAGCCTCACGATCAGTAATAGTAACCAAACATCTTGCTTGCCCAGCGCTTAATCTATTAGTTTCAACAAGCGCAATAACTTCCGGATCAAGAGAAAGAAGCCTTAAAGTGTTGGCAACGGCTGGTCTTGACTTACCAATACGGTCAGCAACAACTTCTTGAGTCAAATTATATTGGTCAATAAGCTGTTTTATTGCCCTAGCAGACTCAATTGGGTTTAAATCTTCCCTTTGTAAGTTTTCAATGATTGAAATTTCGGCAATTTCACGCTCAGTATATTCCCTAACAATACAAGGAATTGTTTTAAGACCAGCTAATTGGCTGGCTCTCCATCTTCTTTCACCTGCGATAATAACATATCTGTCACCTTTTTTAGCAACAATTATAGGTTGAATAACGCCGTGAGTTTTAATACTTTGCGCTAATTCATTTAATGATTTATCATCAAAAATTTTACGAGGCTGATTAGGGTTTCTATCAATCAAAGTAATGCTGATATCATCAGCACCGCGATTAACCTCTTTAGTTACAACCTTTTCAACTATTTTCTCTTTAACTTCAACTTTTGGTTCACTTGGCTTATCATATTCTTCATAATCGCCAAATAAAGAATCAAGCCCCCTACCTAATCCTTTCATATTTTCTCCTTTTTATTTACATTATGTAAATTTCGGCTAATTTTTGCCACTTTTTTACATTTTAGTTTCATTTTTACAATTTATTAAAGCTATCATGCTTTCTTGTTAAGAATTCCTCAGTTAGTTTAATATAGGCCTTAGCCCCTGCGCAATTCCTATCATAAAGGCATATTGGCATTCCAAAACTTGGAGCCTCAGCGAGCTTGACATTTCTTGGAATTGTTGTTTCATAAACTATTCCGCCGAAGAATTTATTAATTTCGTCGCTAACAAGTTTACCAAGGTTTGATCTAGTATCACGCATTGTCAAAACAACACCATCAATATTAAGTCTGTCGTTTAATTTCTTCTTAACAAGCCTAATAGTATTCATAAGCTGGCTTAAACCTTCTAGGGCAAAAAATTCACATTGAATAGGAACCAAAACGCTATCAGCTCCAACAAATGCATTAATTGTCAATAATCCTAGTGAAGGCGGACAATCAATCGTTACATAGTCATAATTATCCTTAACTTTATTAAATGCAGTTTCAAGAATTCTTTCGCGGTTTTCCATATAAACCATTTCAACTTCAACGCCAGCGAGATCAATATTTGTTGGAATAATGTCTAAATTTTCAATTTTTGTTGAAACTATAGCTTCTTTTGGCTCAATATCACCCACTATAACATTATATATTGATTTTATATCTCGCGATTTTTTTAGTCCTAGGCCACTTGTTGCATTTCCCTGAGGGTCAATATCAATAAGCAGAACTTTCTTTCCCATCTTTGCTAAATAGGCAGAAACATTAACACATGTTGTTGTTTTACCAACTCCACCTTTCTGATTAGCAAAGGCAATAATTTTTCCCATTGTCACCTCACGTTATTATTATACACTATTTGAGTTTAAACGCAAACAAAAATTAAACATTTTTTAAATTTAAAGTAGGTTTGTTTCACATGAAACAACATCGCTGATTATTAGATTTTATCTAGTAAAGCGTCGTTAAACAATTTTAAGCATTAATCAAATTACAACAAATTTAATTTAAACTAAAACAATAACAGTTTCACGTGAAACTTAATAATATTTTTTTAAAAAAACATTTCTGAAAAATATAAAAAATAAAAAAGTGGCATTTAAGCCACTTTAAATATATATAATAAATTATGCACCTGATGAGCCCCTAATTGCGGCAATTATATTTTCAAAATTAATATAATGATCAACTATTGGATTAATTAAATTATATCCCCAGCCACCAATTTTTGACGCTTTAACGTAATCAATAACCGGACCAAGTAAACCATTTTCGCTAAATAAACTTAAGATAGCAATTAAAAATGCAATTGACATAGCACCACGAACTAACCCAAATAATAAACCAAGTACTTTATCAAAGAAATCAAACGCCCTATCGCGTTTTGCAGCCTTCATTGCTTTAGAAATAAGGAATAAAACTAAATAAATTAAACCAAACGCAACTGCAAAAGCAATAAAAGTAGACCAAAATGAGCTATACGCATCACTTAATATATCTTTTAAAGTGCAAGAAGTCTTGTGTGCAATATTTTCAGGTGTTAATTTGCAAAACCAACGTGTTAATGTTTTTGTTACCCATGAAAAGCCAGAATTGTTAATTGCATTATTAACTGTTGTTGTTAATTCTTCTGCCCCCATTCCAACGAGTTCAGTTTCAAAGCCTGCCATGGTTGCCATCTTTGAAGCATAAACTCCTTGTATTGATCCTGTTAAACCAATTGTTGATAACAACGATTTAAATGGACCTGTTAATATTGTTGCAAAAAATAGATTAACAGTTCCGCCAAATAAAGATATCAACGAGAAGGCAAAACCTTTCTTAATCCCAATGATAACAAATATATTAACATATGTAAAGCAATTTTAAAAAGTGCAAATTTATGACTTGCTTTAAAAATTTCTAGCAAAATTTTAATTTACTCACTTATTTCGCAGTTTTGCCTAAATGTTTTGTTTTATATTGCGTTTTGTAAATTTTTACATATTATTAATTATTTTTCACATAACGCACACAATTTTATTAATTTCCAATATTTACTCGGAACTTTACTAGAATTATTTAGTGCGTTTTTGTTTATATTATTAATTGAGAGTTTATTTATTTTAGTTGAAAAAAATGAACAAATGTGATATTATCCATTTATGTAGCATAAATATTTAAATTGATTATTGCTATCAAGGAGGCAGTCTTGGATAAAAAAGTAGAAGTTAAAA
>JAFZXQ010000004.1 GCA_017616705.1 Clostridia bacterium
GAAAACTTGTTTGCAAATCACCACCCATATAAACATAAATAGTGTTCCCTGTTTTCATTTTAGCAAGATAGTTAGTTAAACCTTCGCTATTAAAGGTTATTTTAACATAAGTATAGGTTGAAGAATTACCTATGCTAACGCTAGTAATATGCTTTTGACCATCAATAAACAAATCATTAGCATCAGTGCTAGTTCTAAGGTCAAAAACACCGACGTCAATGGCGTCAAGCATCTTTTCAGTTGTTTCATAATTGCCGTTTGTTGCGTTCCCTATTTCAACCCTAATTTTAGAGTTTGAAATTGAATAAACGTTGGCATTAGGATAACCATATTCTTCTAAAATTGATTTTATTGATTGAACACTTTTATTAACGTCATCACTCGTTGCAGTTCCGTCAATAACATATTCACCATACATTCCTGGCTTTAACTCAGAGCCATACTTAATGTTGCCAGCAAACGAAAGATATTTAAAACCGCCAAGTGAAATTGGAACAAAAGTAATAAATAAGCCTATGGCGATAACTATTGAAATAACAATCGTTAAAATTTTAGCAGTTCTTTTCTTAATAAGCTTCATATAATTCCTCGATAATTCTATAATTACCTTAAATTATACCCTAATTCTTTTATTCGGTCAATTTTTTTAAACAATTATTTTAAACAATCTAAAATTTTATGGCATTTTTAGGGGCTTTTTAGCCCTTTTTAAGATTAACGCTAATAGCGCCAGCAACTGCCCCAACTAAAGCGCAAAAACCAACGTCAATTAGTTGCCCAACTGAAAATGAAAATTTCATTAGCATTAATGAAAAAATCAAATAAGAAACAACTGAAAAAATGATCCCCAAAATTAAGCCCTTAACTAGCCCGTTACTTCCGCTCTTAGTTAAAACTAACGTTCCAACAATTAGGCTAACTGCTTTAATAACTAAATTAACCGGCGTAACAAATTTATCGCTAAGCGAAGTAAACTTTAAAACAAAGGCAAAAACTAAAATTAATAAAAGCGTTAAAACAATGCTAACAAGCATTGCTTTAACATAAGCTAGGACGCTACCCTTATTTTCATCGGTTTTAATATCAACCATAACTACTACCTCAATAAAACTTATTCAGTTTTAAAGATTTTATGCATAAAAAAATCTTGCTTACGCAAGACTTTTATTGGGTTTTATTTAGATTTTTTTGTTGATTTTTTAGCCTGAGGTTTAGTTTGGGTTGGCTTTTCCTCAACTTTTTCTTCTTCTTGGGCTTTTTCTTCAACTGGCTCAGCTTTAACTTCTTCTTTTCTATTAGGTTGGTTTAAAACAAACTCAATATGATAAACTTCAACTTCAAGGCTTTGCTCTTTCCCTTTTTCACCAGTTGTTATCATAACGCTTTTAACTGCGCCATTTTCTTTAACAACCCTGGTAATTTTTCCTAAAATTCCGCCCCTTGTTAAGATCTCATCACCTGGGCTTAAAGAGTTGATCATTTCGCCATATTCTTTTCTTTGTTTTTTACCAGTTATCATTGGTAAAATAAACATTACAGCAAGCAAAACAACTAAAACACCAAGTAAAATATAGTTTGATGCTCCGCCAGCATTTTCAGCAAGTAATAAATTCATAATTTAATCTCCTTATTCTTAAATAAGTTTAACAAATAAACTAAATATTTGCAATTATTTTAACTAAAAATTTTATTGATTTTAAAGATATTTTATTTATATCCCGTCTTTTTTAAATATTCTTGTCTAAATTCAAGTAATCTATCTTCTCTTATTGCTTCCTTAATAAGTTCAGTTAAATGTGTTAAATATCTTAAATTGTGAATGCTAAGTAGTTGTGCGCCTAAAATTTCGTCATTATTAAATAAATGCCTTAAATAAGCCTTAGTAAAGTTTTTACAACAATAGCAATCACATTCGTCATCAAGCGGCGTAAAATCTTCTTTATATTTCCCGTTTTTAACAACAACTTTACCCTTGCTAGTAAAGGCCGTTCCGTTTCTAGCAATTCTTGTTGGTAAAACGCAGTCAAACATATCAATTCCCCTGATAACGCCTTCAATTATACAGTCAGGGCTTCCAACGCCCATGAGATATCGCGCTTTATCTTCAGGATAATTAGGCGCCATAACGTCAAGCATTTCATACATTAGGCTCTTTGGCTCACCAACACTTAACCCACCAATTGAAAAACCAACTTTAGCATAAGGCAAAATATCATGAAGTGATTTAAGCCTAAGATCAGCAAAAAAGTTTCCTTGAACAATTGGAAAAAGCATTTGTTTAGGATTTTTCTGATAATCATAACACCTTTCAAGCCATTTTTGAGTTCGCCTTAATGCTGCTTTAGCATAATCATAAGTTACGCCATAGGTTGAGCATTCATCAAACGCCATAACAATATCGCTTCCTAGTTTGTTTTGAACGTCAATTGATTTTTCAGGCGTAAAGAAATGAGATGAGCCGTCAAGATGAGATTTAAAATGAACGCCATTATCTGTTATTTTATTAAGATCGGCAAGACTGAAAACTTGAAAGCCACCACTATCGGTTAAAATTGGGCCATTCCAATTCATAAATTTATGAAGCCCCCCCGCTCTTTCAATTAAC
>JAFZXQ010000093.1 GCA_017616705.1 Clostridia bacterium
ACATGTATGAAACTATTAACAAACTTAGCAAGGTTGTTAAGCAACTTGTTCAAAAGTTAGGGCGCGAGCCTCAAACTGATGAGATAGCAAAAGAAATGGGAATTAGTGAAGAAAAAGTTCGCGAAATTCAAAAGATAAGTCAAGACACAGTTTCTCTTGATTCTCCTGTTGGTGAAGAAGAAGACAGCAACCTTGGAACGTTCCTTCAAGACGAAAATGCAACTAATCCAAGTGATAGTGCAACGATATTAATGCTTAAAGAACAATTGCTTGACGTTTTAAACACATTAACTCCTAGAGAGCAAAAAGTTATTATGCTTAGATATGGAATTGATGATGGCCACCCAAGAACACTTGAAGAAGTTGGACGTGAGTTTAATGTAACAAGGGAAAGAATTAGACAGATTGAAGCAAAGGCTTTAAAGAAACTTAAACACCCATCAAGAAGCAAAAAATTAAAAGATTTCTTAGGGCAATAAAAAACGCAAAATTAAATGTAAAAATCGTAAAAAATAATAAAATTTTAATAAAAAGCAGTATTTTAAAGGAGAAAATAATATGAAAGAATTGCTAAAATATCAAGAAATTGACGCTCAAATCAGGAAGTTAAAAGATAAAATGCTTTTAAATGAAAATAGAAAAAAGGCTAGCGATATGCAAAGCTATTTAAAAGACGTTCAAAATAAACTTGTTGATCTTGATGGTAATGCTGGGGCTGTTGAAAAGCAAATTGATAGCATTAAAAAAGAATATGACAAACTTTATGATCAAGTTAATAATCTTGATGAAACAAATGAAGAGGCTGCTGATTTAACAAACTCAGTTATTGAAAAAATTTCAAGACTTGAAAGAGATTTAAGTGGACTTCAACAAAAGCTTATCAAAATTAATAATGATTTTGAAAATCTTATGAAGAATGCTAGAACGGCTAAAACAAACCTTGTTTATTATAAGCAAGAATATGAAAAGGTTAAATTTAGCATAGAACCTGAAATTGAGAAACTTACAGCTGAACTTAATGAACAAAAGAAAAAGGTTAAGCCAGAAGCTTTAGCTAAATATATGTCAAAAGCTGAAGGAAAGGTTTTTCCAATATTTGTTCCGCTAGCAAATGGCCACTGCGCTGGTTGCAGAATGGAGATTCCTGCTGGTAAAATTAAAGAGTTCGATTCACATGGCTTTATTGAGTGTGAAAACTGCGGAAGATATGTTTTTAAAGCAGAATAAAAGAGCATGATAAAAGATAGGCGAAAGCCTATTTTTTTGTTGAAAATTTAAGGAATAAGTTGGCTTTTTATCAAATAAAATTAGATATGAAGAAGAGCTTAACTTATGCGTTTATTTTGATTGGAACGTTTGTTGGTGTTGGGTTTATTAGTGGAAGGGAAATTGTAACGTTTTTTAGCAGGTTCGGCGTTGTTTCAATATTAACAAGCCTTATTAGTGTTGGGCTTATAGTTTTTAATATGGTTGTTGAGAATAAAATAAGTGCTGTTAACAATCAAAAATTAGCAACCAACAAGTTATTTAAAGTTAATGAAAAATTATTAAAAGTTTTGTTCTATTTATGTAATTTTATTGTTTTGATTTCTATGATTGCTGGCGTTCACTCGCTTTGTTTTACGTTGTTTGATAATATTATTGGAGCAATGGTTGCTGGGGCTGTTATATTAGTTTGTTATGCGCTTGTTATAAGAGGGTTAGATAGTTTAAAAAGAATTAATATAATATTCGTTCCTATCGCAATCATGTTAGTTTCTGTAATATTTATTAACAAATTAGGTGATGGCAGGATAGTAACATCTGAGATAGGTAACAACAATATTATTCTTGCAATATTGTTTTCAATTCTTTATTCAGGAATGAATAGTTTAACAATCTTGCCGGTTGTTAAACTTGTTCCTAAAGGGAACAAAACAATTGGTATATTTTTTATTTTATCAGCATTGTTGATAACGATAATCAATTTAATTCTATTAACAAATCAAGTTGGTGATATGCCATTATTAAATGAGGCAAATTTAATTGGGAATATCTTTTCAAAATTGTTTAGTGTTATATTGCTTATGGGGCTAATGACAACACTTTTGTCATCAGCCTTTGTTTTAAAGAAGGCTATAGATAAAAATGGTAACCAAAATTTTGAAAGCGCAAGTTTAATATTTTTTATTGCAATAATTGTTTCAATTTTGGGATTTAAAAATATTATTAATTTTCTATACCCAGCAATTGGGGCGCTTGGGGCTATTGTTTTTATAATAAGATTTATTTATTTTGCGCAATTTAAAAACTGCAAAAACAATAAAAACACAATATAAAAATGCGCAAAATGTATATAAATTAGTATATAAATTGCGAAAAACATATAATAAAGTTGCAAGTAAACAAAAATAATTTTTGCGTATTTTTTTGATTTGCGATGGTTGTGATGCTATTGATTTTGTTAGATATATTTTTTGGCAATGCGTTAAATCATTTTGATATATTAGAATTTTATATTATAATATATTTAATTTATTAGGATAAACTAACAAGGTAGGGATACATATGCGAAAGTCGTCAAAAATTTTTACATTGGTTTTGATAATTCTAGTTCTTGCGATGGGTGCAATTGCTGGCGCTTATTTTTTGAATAAAAAGAATTATGGTGGTAACTCTGGTGGAAATAGTGGTGGTGGGGATACTCCAATTATTGATCCAGTTGTTCC
>JAFZXQ010000094.1 GCA_017616705.1 Clostridia bacterium
ATTGAGGTATATAATATAAATCTAGCTTATATTATTGTTATTGCAACTATTATTGTTTCAGCTTTATCTTTAAACGAATCAAAAATACTTTTATTATCGCTTTTAATGGCTATTGGAGTTTGTTTAGAAAATGCTTCAATATCAGGGTTTAGTATTATTCTAGTTTGGGCATTTACTGCAATTATATTAAAAAATACAAATAAATATATAATCTCATTATCAATTTTAATAGCAGATATCTTACTTGGAACTGTTTTTAATGCATATATAACATAAAACATAATTAATTTAATAACAATATTAATCCCCTGCTTGTTTGTTATATTAATAAGAAATAAACATTTTTATAATTTATCGGTTTATTTTAATACTAATATTAATAAAATTGCAGAAAATTATTTAATAAATAGCAATAATTATTATTTAACAAATAAAGTTAATAGTGTTAAAAACGCATTAAATGATTTAAGTTTAATTTATAATAAATTATATTTAAATAGCGCTAGCGTTAGCGATCTAATAAAGTTTATAACAGAAAAAGTTAATAAAAATTATTGTAAAAATTGTAATATTAATTATTGTAAAAATAAAGAAAACCTAAAAAATAACGTAAGTTCATTGGTTAATCTTGCCTTAAATAAAGGTAAAATAACTTTACTTGATATTTCATCAGGACAAAGTTTAAATTGCTTTAATATTAATCAAATTATTAATTTCATAAATGATTCAATTGAAGATTTTAACAATTTCAACAAAAATATCAATAATCAAAACAAAAATTTAGTAGCAATTAGTGATAATTTTGAAGGGTTTAACCTTATTTTAGATGATTTTATAAAGCAAAATAATATAAATAAAATAAGCGACAAATTTAAAACTAGTGATTTAGTAAGTGAGTTTAACTATTATAATGTTTTTGTTAAAGAAATAATAATAACTGAAGATAAATTTAATAATTTTAATAGCGCTATTTTAGTTGTTAAAACTAGTGATGCCGGAAAACTTATATACGCCGAAATACTAGAAAAAATCTTAGGTTTTAAAGTTTCAATAACTGAAAATAAACCAACGAAATATATTGGATTACATATAGTACTTTATAAAATTAAAAATAAATTTAGATTATTTTTAGGAATTAGCCAGAAATCAAAATTAGATAAAAATGGAGACAATTATTTTTATGAAAAAATAGATAATAATTCAATTATCGCGCTAAGTGATGGTATGGGATCTGGAGATTTAGCAAATAAAAGTAGTAATTATGCACTTGATTTATTATATAGCCTAGAAAAAGCGGGTTTAGAAACTAAATATGCATTAAATATAATAAATAAATTGATAATTCCTTACAATCAGGATAATTTTGTAACAATTGATGCAGTTAATATTAATTTACTTAATGGCGAAATAAATTTTATTAAATTTGCTTCGTCAATAAGTTTAATTAAAAGAAAAAATCAAATTGATATAATAAAACCAGAAAGCTTACCTATTGGCATTATTAATAACGTAAGCCCAACTTTAATTACAACAGCTGTTGAAGAAAATGAATATATAATTATGGCTAGTGATGGAGTTGTTGACGCTTTTAGTGAAGACTCACTAATTGAATTTATTTCTAACGTTAGAACAACTAACGCACAAATGCTTGCTGACCAAATTTTAGAAGAAGCACAATACAGAAGTAAACTAGATGATTTAACTTGTATCGTAATTAAAGTTAATAAAAATGTTTAAATTGTTAAAAACTTTAAAATATTAAGTAATTTTTACATTTTTAACTAAAAAATTGCATAATTTTTATATTTTTAATATTGTTGCAAAAATTATATAAATATGATATTATAAAACTGATGATTAATATTGATTATAATTTTAATAACGAACAAGTAATTTTAGCGGGTGTTAGCGGCGGAGCCGATAGCATGGTTTTGCTTGATCTTTTACATAAAAAAGAATTGGAAATTGGTTTTAAACTAATTTGCGTTCATGTTAATCATAATATTAGAGGTAAAGAAAGTTTAAACGATCAAAAGTTGGTTGAAGATTTTTGCAAAAAAAATAACATTGCTTTTAAGCTTTATAACGTTTTTTGTTTAGAAGAACAGAAAAAAACTAAGGAAACTCTTGAAGAAGTTGCTAGAAGAATGCGCTATAATTGCTTTTTTGAGGCGTTTAGCGAGTTTAAAGCCGATTATTTATTCCTAGCGCACCATAAAAATGACCAAGCAGAAACAATTTTAATGAATATTATTCGCGGAACAGGTGTTAGTGGCGCAATTGGTATTAAAAAAAGTGAAAAGATTATTCGCCCATTAATTGAATATACAAAAAATGAATTAATTGATTATGCGAAAACTAATAATATTAAATTTTGTTTAGATCAAACAAATCTTGATAATGACTATACGCGTAATTATATTAGAAACGTTATTATTCCTGATATTGAAAATATTAATCCTAATTTTATAAATAACCTATGCTCGTTTAGTGATAAATTGTTAGATGATGAAAATTACTTTTCTGCAATTTTACCATATAAACTTGTAAAATTTAATCAAAAAAATAAAGAAATTTACATTTCTAACGATATTTTTAAATATCGAAAGCCAATTATTGTAAGATTAGTTAAATATTGTTTAAACAATTTTGATTGGTCAAAGGATATTTTTAATGTTCACTATGATAAAATCTGTGAGCTTAAAGATTTTAAAAGTGGAACAATTATTAATCTCCCTCATTCTATTAATGTTATTAAATCTTATGATAAGATCATTATTACAAAGAATAGTATTAGCAAAGTTAACAATGAAGTTGCGTTTAAAATTGGTAAAACTAAATATAACAACAAAACAATAACTATTGAAAGATGTAATCAAAGTGAAGTTGACTTTAATTTAAATAGTAAATTTGCTGATTATGATAAGATCCCAGCAGATGCTGTTTTTAGAACACGTAAAAATGGCGATATCTTTACAAAAATTGGTAGTGGAACAGTTAAATTAAGCGATTATCTTATTGATAAAAAAATTCCGCAACGTGAGCGCGACAATTTAATCTTGCTAGCAAGCGGAAAAAATATTTTATGGATTTGTGGTGTTGAAATTTCATCAAATATAATAATAGATTCGTCAACCGAAAACTTTATTAAACTAAGCTATTTGTTAAAAAGTTAATAAATTGTTTCAAATTTTACATTACTGAAATAATAATCAATAATTTGCTGATAATTTTTACCTTGGTCAGCTAATATTTTTGCGCCCCATTGACTAACTCCAACACCATGACCATAACCAACTCCTGATATTTTTAAATAGTCATTTTCAATTTTTGCGCTGGTTAATTTTGTTGATTTGAGGCGCGTTGATCCTAGATAATTTCTAAGAGTGATGAGATTGACTTCCCTGCCGCCAATAATAATTGTTTTATAATTTTGGCTGTCAGTTTTTTCGCCTAAACTAGCAGAACTTATATTTGATAACGTTATTCCCATTTTATTTAAAGCGTTTAAAACTTCAGCCTTAGTAAATGAGGCGCTCCAATTATAGTTTTTACTATTTTCACTATTCTCTGGTGATGAAACAGACTTAATATATGGCAAGTTTTCGGCTCCATTAAAGCCATCACTTGCTAAAACAGTTTTACCACCGCTATTACTATGAAAATATGCGTTAATTAGTTCATTATTATAGGTTAAAACTTCCCCACGCGTTTGCTTGCAGGCCTCAGTTATACTAGAATTTATCGTTGATTCGTCATAACTTTGAGCATCAGCTATATTTGTGCTGATGCCTTTTTCTTTATAAATTTCTGGGTTATCTTCAATATATTTTAAAGCAAATGTTCGCGCTAAAACACACTGCGTTTTAAGGGCTTCAATATCCCAAGTATTATAAACCTCGCCAGCAATAACACCGGCAACATATTCTTCAAGTGGAAGTTCGGTTGTTGTTTGCGAAACTGTATTATAAACCCTGATCATTGGTTCTTCAGCATAAGTTTGTTTTAAAGATGATTGAGAGCACCCAGAGATAAGAATTGAAATAATAATTAAAATTAAAGTTACATTTAAAAACTTTTTCATAAAAACTCCTTTTGTTTATTTTAAGAAGTTTTTTATTTTTTATTCAAATGAATTATATTTATAAATTTAATTATACTAACAATATGAATAAATTTTGTAAAAATATATTATATTTTGTAATTTTTATTATATTATTTGCGGTTTTTTACAATATAATTAATAAAAACTGCGACCTAACTTTTGCAGAAAATTATAATATAAAACAAACCATAATTAAACAATGTGATGATATTTGTTTAGCTGTATCTACTAGTGATAAAACATTTAGTTATAATTTAAGAATTAGGCCTGAAGCAAAAAAATATATTAACGCAACAAGTGATAAAGGAATAAAAAATCAAATTAGTTTATTTATTAATAATGGAGTTAAACGATTTATTGAACCTGAATATTTAATGAAATATTGTTTTTATAATTATGATGACTTAGTTAATAAATGCTTAGAATTTTTTAATGAAGATAGCCAAGACGCCAAACTAGAAGTTATAAAAAACAGCGGGGAAGTTTTTATAAAAAACGCAAAATATGGTAAAATTTTAACTAAAAATAACCTAAAAAATGCACTTTTTACTAATTTTACTGCGGAAAATTATAATTTTTTAATTGATTTAGAAGATCTAAAACCACAAATTTTAGAAAGTGATTTAAATGTAATAAATAATTTAAGAGGCCATTTTTATACTAGTTATGGCACCAGCTCAAACGAAAGAAAAAGCAACATTGAAAGGGCGTTAAGTTGTTTTGATGGGCTTTTTGTTAAACCTAATCAAATTATTAGTTTTAACGAAATAACAGGGCGACGAACGCTTGAAAATGGATACCTTGGAGCAAAAATAATTGTTGATGGTGATTTTGTTGAAGGTGTTGGTGGGGGAGTTTGTCAGGCCAGCACTACGATTTATAATGCTTGTTTAGTTTCGAATATTAAAGTAATTGAAGCACACCCACATAGTTTAAAGGTAAGTTATATTTTACCAGGTTTTGATGCTATGGTTAATTATGGGTCTAGTGACCTAAAATTTCAAAACACAACCGATCATGATATTGTTATTGCAACTAAATGTGATGGTGAAAGGTGTGAAGTTTTTATTTATGGGGAAGAGAATAAATATAAAATCAAAAGAAATAGCGAAATGATATGTGAGATTGAGCCAGAATCAACTGAAATTGTAGAAGAATATGATGGGGAAGTTTTTAGTGATGGTTTTGTTAAATATCCTAAAAATTGGATTATTACGAAATCTTCACTTGAATATTATTTAGATGATAAACTAGTCACTTCTAAAGCTATTAGAAATGATAAATATAAGGCAGTTAGAGGGGTTAGATTAATTAGCAACAATAATAATTGCGACCAATTATAACATAAAATAATATAAAA
>JAFZXQ010000013.1 GCA_017616705.1 Clostridia bacterium
AAAACCCATTGGTTTAATTTTAAACTTAAGGTTTCGCCAACCAACAACCCAATCTTCTGGCATTGGTTTAAGAATCTTCCACCCACCACCGCCACTAGTTGACCTATGATAATGAGCATTTAAATTTTTAAATTTATTAAGGTCAGATTTTGCAGGCCAAATAACTTGAGGATCAGGCCTAAGCAAATAAATATTAGCCCACCTCTCAAGTTTTTCACCATCGCCTGTTGCGATAACTTCAAAATCTTTCCACTCGTTATTATATTTCATATTTACCAATTTTTATAATTTTTTACGACTTTTTCACTATTTTAAAACCTATTTTGCAGTTTTTGTATTAATAATTATCTAGAATTGTTTGCATATCAATAGTATCAGCAGTAACTGCAATTGCAAGCGGTGGCTCATTAAATCCACCTGTTTTAGTTAAAATAACAGTTGAAACTTTCCTGTTTTGTTGGAAGATATAAAGCAGGTTATCAATAGTTATACTAGCAGGAACAACCTCATAATGATTGGTTATGTTAGCAACATTAAGTGCTTCCCCACATGGTGAGTTTAAGAATTTATTAACGTCACCTTTTTCATAAATAACCTTACCTATTGAATCAACAATCATTTTTCTTGAAACAACACCAATTAAAGTTTTGCCATCATAAACGGGAACGTTTGAATAACCAGATTTAAACATTTCGGTTAATATCTTGTCAACTTTATCTTGGCTGCTAACAACTAAAACTTTCCTGTTAGCAATACAATCAATAGCACGAGGCGGAGTTGTTATAAGCCTTGTTATTTGCTCAAACTTTAAAACGATATCGTCATGAGGCTCAGCAATAACTTCATTATTAAGAGACCTATGAACAATGGCGTTTCTTAACCTTCCATAATCAATTAAATCATCTTCATATTTTTTTATAACAGAATTAACTGAAGCAACCTTTCTAACAACATCACTAAATGTTTGGTTAGGTTTTAAATTATATATCTCTCTTAATGATTTATCAAGAATATTGTAACATTCTATAAATCTTTTTCCATTACTTTCCATATAATACCTCATTAAAATTATAACACATCTAAAATTCGCTAGCAAATTATTTTAAAGGGCTTGCAAAACATTAAAAAGTATGTTAAAATAGCCATGCTGTGATAGGCGGGGAGCTAGCAGTGCCCTATTCCCTGAAATCTGCTCTAGCAGGGGCCGAAAATCTTTCTAGGGCTTGTTTATGATTGGCTGAACAGAATAAGCAATGTTGATGCTAAGGTCTTGTGCAATAAAATTTGTGTGAACCGTGTCAGAGTTTGACGACAGCAGCACTAAACATAAAGTTTATGTGATGCAAGGTAGCTTTAGAGTAGTTGGCTGTTTTGTTACCGCAATGGTAAGCAGGTTCGAAATTGAACTTCACAGCATTTTTTATAAAAAAATCTGGCTCAATCAGCCAGTTTTTTTATTATTAAAAAACCTTGCTAAAAGCAAGGTTATATTTTATTTCTTTGCGTTATCAATATAATCAACAAGGTCTTTAACCGTTTTAATTCCAGGAATAGCCTCATCTGGAATTGAAATTGAAAATTCATCTTCAAGGCTCATTAAAATTTCAACAAGATCAAGGCTATCAGCCCCTAAATCTGTTGCGATATTAGTTTCAGGCCCAATTTTAGCAACTTCAACGTTAAGTTGTTTAGATAAAATTTCTTTAACCTTTTTCTCAGTCATAATATCCCTCCATTTAGCAGTTCAAACAACTGTCTTAATTATTATACATTTTTTTGACAATATGTGCAACAATTTTTCTATAATTTAAGAAACATTTGTTATTATAACAGTTAATGTTTTTTGTTCGCCACCCCTATCAATAACAAAGGTCACGTTATCGCCAATAAACATATTATATGCGTTATCTGTTATATCATAAAGGCTTTTAACCTTTACTGTTTTACCATTATAAGTAAATGATATTAAAACATCGCCAACTTTAAACCCAGCAGCAATTGCTGAACCTGAAACACTATTAACAGCAATTTTTTGAATAAGAGCGCCATTTTCATCAACCGTTGCATTTCCAGTAATAGTCAACCCTAACCCAACTGTTGCCATTTTAGGAGAAATGCTTGAGCCATAATGTTTTATTGAATTAGCAATAGAATAAGCAAAATTAATTGGAATTGCGTAAGCAACGTTATCAACCTCTGAGCTCATCATTTTAGCGTTAACAATCCCAATAAGGTTGCCGTTTATATCAAACAATCCGCCACCACTATTACCGCTGTTGATTGGCGTGTCTATTTTCATAACTCTCATTTCGCTGTTGCTGCTAACGCTAATTATGATTCTAGGAACACTAATAACGCCTGTTGTTGCACTAAGCCCAGCGTTTAATGCATTTCCTATTGTTACAGCAGTTTGCCCTTCAATAATAGAAGCGCTATCTCCGATGGTTGCGGCGTTAGCTAAACTTGCTTTAATATAGTTGCTATTTTCAACTTTTAATAAGCAAATATCATTTTTATAAATATAGTTAACAATTTCGGCCTCAATTGGATAGCTTGACCCATAAGGCAAAATATAAACCTTATCATAAGGCAAGTTAGTGCTAGAACTTGAAACAACATGGTAACAAGTTAAGATATAAGCATCTCCTGCTTCTTTATCAATATCAATTATAACGCCAGACCCACGGCTTGAAAGATGGTAAAATTCATTAACCGTTGAAACGCTAGAATTTCCAGCATTAACGCAAACAGCAGAAAATTTTGCCTTTGTTACGGCGTTAGAAACGTCGCTAGCGGCAGCATTTTCAATTGAAATATCCATATTATAAACTTCGGTTGGCTTCTTTAATTCAATAAATAAATTAACAATAACAATGCCAAGAGTTAAGTTTATTAGTAATAATAAAGCAACAAGGCCATTAAACCACCTTGGTTTTTGCTCTTTAGTTTGATAATAAGTTGATTTTTCGGCAACAAAATTACCCCTAGTTATAGGAACTTGGTCATAAGGAATTTTTTCAACAACTTCTTCATCTAAATCGTAATCGTTCATTTTATCTTACCTTATATTTATTTGCCTTTATTATGCTTTTTATGCCCCAAATACTGCCCCCTATGCCTATTAACCCAACAAACACTATTGAGATTATTATTAGTGGCGTATTATTAGCAACTACCTTATTTTTAACGCTAAAAGTTTTGTCAGCTGAAACATTAACCCCTGTCGTAAAAAACCTATCCGCTTGACCTGTTGCTAAAAGTTTAAAGTTTCCCTCACTTAACATTTCAACAACAACTTTTCCGTTTTCTTTATCTTCGCTTACTATTTTAGCACAATCACCTTGAATTTCAAAATGTAAATTATTAATAGTAACTAAATTTTGATTAAATGTTAAAGCAAACGCAACTTTATCGCCAACACTAAACGTTTTGATTGTTTGGTTAAAACTTATTCCAATAAACTCCGTAACATTAAATGTTATCATTTCATAAAGCAAAATATCACTATCGCTATTTAAAATAGAAAACCTTAAAAGGTGTTGGCCGGTTGCCTCAAATTCAAAAATTTGGTCTTGCTCCCAAATTTTATTCTCATCACCATAACTTAACCTTATTTCAAGCGGATAACTAGAAGTGTTAACATTTTCTTCACCAACCCAAGCATATTTTATTAGTTGGGTTCGTCTTTTCATTGTTATTCTATCGCCAACACATATTTTATTAAGGCTTTCTTCATTATAAAACTCAACCTTAAAAATTCTATAACCTTGTTTGTTTAATTCATTAACATAAGGAATATTTTTACTAACCTTAACAACGCTCATTTCATAAACATAAACTTTAGCAAATCCTTCTGTTTCTTCGCTAGAAGAATTAAAACTAATTGTTATTTTCTCAATAGTCATATTGCTATCTATATTGACATTGCTCTTTTCACCAGCAACAAATGGCAATTCTAGATAATTCCAGCCATAACCATCATTGGCTTCATCTTGGTAATGCTCTTGTTTTGTTAATATATCGCTAAGCGATTCTGCTGGAATAACATATTGAATGCTTGAAGTTGAATTTGAAAGCCTAACGGTTAAATTATGAACTTTTTTTGTTGAAAAATAAATCCAGAAAGCAACGCCTTTATCATCAGCAATATTCACACTTTCATTAACATTAAACTCACCGGTAAAAGCATTTTTCTCACCATATTCAAAAGCTGCGCTTTTTCCGCTCATTCTGCTCTCTGTTTCAAAGTTAAATGGCGTAAAACTAGAATAGTGTTCATAATCATAATCTTTTGATAATATAACCTGAGCGGTTGCCCCCTCAGCATAAACAGCATTTTTAGGCATCAAAAAACAAAACGCATTTGCGCATAACAACAATGCAATCAAAATTGTTAATGTTTTTTTCATCTATTAGGAATGCTCCAATCAATAGGCTTTTGGCCATTTTTAACTAAAATTTCATTACATTTTGAAAAATGCTTACAGCCAAAAAACCCAGCATATGCTGAAAGTGGGCTTGGATGAGGTGCAGTTAAAATATAATGTTTTTTTTCATCAATTAAGCTTCGCTTATCTATTGCGTTTCTTCCCCAAAGGAGAAAAACCAATCCTTTTTTCTCGTCACTTAATTTCTTAATAACGGCATCAGTAAATGTTATCCAACCAATGTTTTTATGGCTTTGAGGCTGGCCCTCTCTAACGGTTAAAACGGTGTTTAAAAGCAAAACTCCTTGGCGCGCCCAACTAACCAAACAGCCATTATTAGCAGGTTTTATATTAAGGTCATTCTCTATTTCAGCAAAAATGTTTTTTAGTGATGGCGGAGGTATTACGCCTGGCATAACCGAAAAGCAAAGACCATGCGCTTGGCCTGGTTGATGGTAAGGGTCCTGCCCTAAAATAACAACTTTAACGTCATCAAAATCAGTATAAGAAAAAGCATTAAAAACACAATGTTGAGGCGGATAAACCTTATATTTTGAATATTCAGAATTAACCTTATTTAAAGTCTCTAGAAAATAAGGTTTATTAAACTCATCATTTAAAACTTCATCCCACTTATTGCCTATTATCTTCATTTACTTTATCCCATTTAAATATTTAACTGCGAGGTTTGCTGAAATCGCCCCGTCACTTGTTGCTGTAACTATCTGGCGAAGCGCCTTCGTTCTAATATCCCCCGCAACAAAAACACCGGCTTCGCTTGTTAGGCAATCATTACTAACAATAAAACCATTTTCATCAACTTGAACTTGTCCAACAACGAGTTCGCTGTTAGCAACCCTTCCTATTGAAACGAAAACACATTCAACGCGAATTTCGATAGTTTCGCCATTTAAAACACTTTTTAGCTTAACGCTATTAACTTTTTGATCACCAACCAAATCATCTAAAACATAATTTGGCATCATCTTAATTTTGGCGTTTTCTTTAACCGAACTAATTAATGATTCTTCTGCTCTAAACTTTTCAGATCTATGAACTAAATAAACCTCGCTAGCAAGGTTAGCAAGATATAACGCCTCGCTAAATGCGCTGTTACCGCCACCAATTATACAAACAGGTTGATTTTTATAAAGGTTTCCATCGCAGGTTGCACAATAAGAAATTCCCCTTCCTAAAAACCTATCTTCAAGCCTTTTATCAACTTGCCTTGGTCTAACACCCATGGCAAGAATAACGCTTTTAGCGGCATATTCACCACTAGGCGTTTTAATTGTTTTTACTTCGCCAACAAGGTTTAACTTTATTACCTTTTCTTCAACAATTGTTGCTTTTGTTCTCTTTAAATCATTAAGCATCTTTAGGCTTAAATCAAAGCCAGAAATTTCACCTGCTGATGGGTAGTTTTCAATCTTAGGCGTTGTTGCCATTTGTCCGCCAAAAACTTCGCCCTCAAAAAGGACAACACTTTTCCCTGCTCTTTTCAAATAAATGCCTGCAGTTATTCCAGCAGGTCCGCCACCAATAATGGCGCAATCATAGATTTCTTCCATAATACTATTATATATAATTATTAACTATTCTCCAACTATTTTAACAATGTGAAATTTTTTGCAACAAAAAACTCCCCTGGGGGAGTTGTTATTTTGTTTAGCTAGCAACAGATAAATAACCGCCACTTCCTGTGGTCGCCTTAGTTTTATCAACAGCGCTAGAACTATAGTTTGGTAAACTTGAACAACTTTCAAACATATTAGTTGATGTTTTAACGCCTGTAACGCTCCACCCGCTTCCAACATAAATATGAGCAAGGTTTGTGCAATCGCTAAACATTGAAGTCATACTATAAACGTTAGAGGTGTTAAAGCCGCTAAGATCTAGGCTTGTTAAGCTTGAGCAACCATTAAACATTTCTTGCATAGTTGTTGTCTTAATAGTATTAAAGTTGTCAAAGGTTATGCTTGTTAGGCTTGAATAACCTTCAAACATACTTTGACAGTTAATGTTAGCATAAATTGGATCATCAGAAAGAATATAATAATTTCCATCGCTAACGTTATCTCTGTAAATAGTTATAGCCTCAGTGCTTGTGTCTGAGCCATCAGCAACATATTCAAGATCATTGATAAACTCGTCAGTATAACTATCAGTATAATCAAACGTTATTGTTTTTGGGAACGTAACATAAGAGTTAAACGTTAATCCGTTTACAAGCGTTGTTTCATAAAGTCTTTCGTCATATTGTTGTTGCCAATTAAGGCTAATGCTAACATATTCACCTGGCATTCTTAAATAACTAGCATCATCTTCATTGCTTGGCCAAGTTATGGTTAAGCAATAACTATTAACTGACCTTCCTTCATAGCCAAACAATTCAGTTGGCGCATTTTCAAAATAAAATGAAGTGTCTTGATCAACAGTTTGGGCTAATATAACATCTTCTGCTTCTTCCCCATCTTTTGAAAGGGTTAATTCATAAGTTAAAGGCAAAAGATTAGCATATTTTATTGCTAAAACATATTCAATGCTAACTTCATTAGTTTTTAAAGAATTATAGTTTCTAACTTCAAAATAATAATCTCTTGTTGTTCCTGGTTGCCAGCCATCAGTTAAATAAATGGCGTTTATGTTATCATCATATTGGCCATTATCATTTAAATCTTCATAAGTTTCGCCTGAGTCATATTGCCCATTTGAGTTAGCATCAACATAGGTTTCAGGAAAAACTAATTCAATAATAGGATCAGCCGCATTAGCAGGAATAACAATAACGCCACTATTATAGAACTTTGCTATTGAAGCGCCAGTTACTATAAAATTGACCAACAAAAAACCCCAAGCAAGCCCATAAACAAGTTGCTTTGCGGTTAAACTTCCTATTTTGCGAAAAACCTTTGAGAAAAACTCTTGAATTCCCCAAAAAAACTTATTACTCTTCATGTCGCTTTATCCTAATTATTCGTTAAAATAATTATTCTAAATCAATAATACATAATTATGACAAAAGATGTCAAGCAATTTACTCTTCTAAATAGATTTATTTAATTCATTAAATAAAAAATCGCAACCCAATTTGAGTTGCGATTAAATTCATAGTTAATGTTATCTCTTGCTGAATTGTGGAGCTTTTCTTGCTTTCTTTAAACCATATTTCTTACGTTCTTTCATACGTGGGTCACGGCTTAAGAAGCCAGCAGCTTTAATTTCTGGTTTATAGTTTTCATTAGCTAAAACAAGCGCTCTAGCAATACCATGCCTGATTGCACCAGCTTGGCCAGAAAGACCACCACCATAAACGTTAACAAAAACGTCATATTTATCAGTTGCGCCAACAAGGCTAATAGCTTGAGTTGCAATAGTTTTTAAAATTTCATTTCCAGCAAAATATTCATCAAGGCTAACTTTGTTAACAGTGATTTTTCCTGAGCCTTCCATGATTCTAACTCTTGCAATAGCCTTTTTCCTACGGCCTGTTGCCCAAATTTGTGTTGCTTTATTTGATTTCTTTGCCATCTTTATTTCCTCTTACCTTTTAGTTCAATTGCTTCAGGCATTTGAGCTTCATGCCCATGATTTGCATCTTTATAGCAACGAAGTTTCTTTATCATCTTTCTTCCAATTCTATTTTTAGGAAGCATTCCTCTTACTGCTTCATAAACGGCAAAGTCAGCTTTATCTCTAAGTAATGTGCTATATTGAATCTCTTTAAGACCGCCAATATAAAGAGTATGATAACGATAGAATTTTTGCTCCATCTTTTTACCAGTTAAAGCAACTTTATCACAGTTGATAACAATAACGTGATCACCGCAATCAACGCTAGGAGTAAATTCTGGTTTGTTTTTTCCGCGAAGTATGCTAGCAACTTGGCTTGCTAATCTTCCTAAAGGCATATCTGTTGCATCAACAAGATACCATTTAGTTGACTTATTCTCGGGATTATGTAAATATGTTTTCATCTTATTTTTCCTTTTTTATAGTTTCAAAGTTTGCGTTCCGTGAGATTAACACTAGCCTTGAACTGCATATTGCGTTAGTATTTTACAACAAAACTATCGTGTTGTCAACAGTTTTTAAATTTTTTTATTTATATATTTTATTAATAAACTACGCTTTTAAGGTAAAGTGCGTATGGCGGAGCAGTTTTGCCTGCTCTTGCCCTATTCTTTGCTTCTAATATTTCTTGCATCTTGCTAACTCCACCGCGCCCTGCGCCAATATCAACAAGCGTTCCCATAATTATCCTAACCATATTATAAAGAAAACCATTAGCGCTAATTTCAAGTTCATATTCAAAATCGCTAATTTTATTAATCTTTGCGCTTGTCACTTTTCTAACAAAATTGGTTTTTCCGCTCTTTTTGCTAACAAAACTTGAAAAATCATGTTCGCCAACTAAGCATGGTAAATTTTTAATCATCAAATCAACGTTAATGTTATCATTAATTCGCCATTCTCTTCCGCGTTTTAAGGGGTGTTCATAGCGAGATAAATAGAACTTATAAACATAGGTTTTTGTTTTAGCGCTAAACCTTGCGTCAAAGTCATCATCAGCCTTCTCTGTTTTTAAAACCCTAATGTCTTCAGGAAGATGAGCGTTAAGATTTCTATATAAATTATTTGGGCTAACTTGATCAGGCGCATCAAAAGAAATTACCTGGCCTAAAGCGTGAACCCCAGCATCAGTTCGCCCGCTTGCATTAACCTCAATTTTTTGGTCAAACAAAACCAAAAGAGCATTTTCAATCTCTTTTTGAACGCTTCGTTTCCCAGGCTGCTTTTGCCACCCACAAAACGAAGTCCCATCATAACTAATTGTTGCCTTAATTTTCATTTAACCTAATAACTCAGGAGTTTCTTTAACCTTTGTTTCAAGGCCTGCTCTAGCAAAAACTTTTGCATCTTCTATTGCATAATCTCTACCAACAAATGCAAGACCTTTAACATAGTAAGAACGCCCAAATTCATTATCATAATCAAACTTTTTTGAATCAGTTGTTACTAGATAGCCATTTTTTACGCCATAGCAATAAATAACATCTCTTAAAACTTGCCATGCAACAACTTTAAGACCGCCAACTGGATATGGCTCTTCTTTATCAAAAGAAATAGTTTTCCCTTGCATTTCCTTTTTATAATCACTAACACTATCAAACTTATCAACTAACTTTTTATAAAGCCCATAGTAACCAGCGTTTAAATAGTCAATGCAGCCTTCATTGATTTCTGTTGAAATTTCACAATTTCTTAATTCCTTGTTTTCTTTCTCAATGCGACGTTTTCTCTCAACTACTCTTAAAATAGCGTTGTAATCTTTAACTAAGTTTTCAATATGTTTAGAAAGTTCTTCTTTCTTTTTTTCAAAATATTTATCAAGGTCTTTATTGCTTAATTTTGTTTGGCTACTTAACCCCTTTTTATATTCTTTTTTACTTGCCTCTTTGAGCTCATTATTCTTTGCTACTGCTTCTTTTAAATACTTGATATAAACCATATCTTCGGCTAAACCAAAAACAGCATCAAATGATAAATTTTTATTGTTTACAATCATAAACACCTCCTCCCCTCATTTCAATGATAACACACGTACATTAGATTCTGCAAATATTTTAAGAAAAAAGATTTGACTATTTTTATGTTTAATACTAATATAAAAGTGATAGAATTTTAAGGGGAAATTTATGAAAAAATATATAACAGTTGATGGCAACACCGCTGCAAGCAACATGGCCTATCTTTTAAGCGATATGGCTTTAATTTATCCTATAACTCCAAGCTCACCTATGGCTGAAAATATCGATGAACTGGGCGCTAAAGGAAAAACTAATATATTTGGCAAAATCTGCGAAGTAACTGAAATGCAAAGCGAGGCCGGTGCCGCTGGCGCGCTTCATGGCGCACTTTCTGCCGGAAGCCTAGCAACAACCTTTACTTCAAGTCAGGGTTTGCTTTTAATGATTCCTAATATGTATAAAATCGCGGGCGAACATTTGCCTTGCGTTATTCACGTTGCCGCAAGAACGGTTGCAACTCATGCCCTATCAATCTTTGGCGACCATAGCGATGTTTACGCAACAAGGTCAACTGGCTTTGGAATTATTTCAAGCCGAAACCCACAAGAATGTCAAGATATGGCTCTTGCTAGTCATCTTATTGCCCTTGAAGGAAAAGTTCCATTTATTCATTTCTTTGATGGTTTTAGAACTAGCCATGAAATTGATAAAATTGAAGAAATAAGCGCTCAAACGGTTGCGGATCTCGTTGACCCTGCGCTTGTTTTAGAACATAAAAATGCTGGGATTAACCCACTTCACCCAACTCAAAAAGGAACGGCTCAAAACGAAGACGTTTTCTTCCAAACAAGTGAAGCAAGCAACCCTTATTATTTAGCATTACCAAAAACAATTAAAAAGGTTTTTGCTAAAATTAAAAAGGCAACCGGCCGAAACTATGAATTGTTTGAATACTATGGTGACCCTAATGCTGAATATGTTTTTGTTAGCATGGGTTCATCAAACATAACAATAAGAGAAACTGTTAAATATTTAAATGGCCTTGGCGTTAAAGTAGGCTCAATTAATGTTAGGGTTTATCGCCCATTTGACACGGCAAGTTTAGCAAGTGCAATACCTGCTAGTTGCAAAGTTCTTTGCGTTCTTGACAGAACTAAAGAAAGTGGCGCCGTTGGCGAACCTCTTTATACTGACGTTAGTTCAGCAGTTAATGAACTTGGTTTAAACATAAAAGTTTTAGGCGGAAGATATGGTCTTTCAAGCAAAGAGTTTACGCCTTCAATGGTTTACGCTGTTTATGAAAACATGATAAAAGCAAGGCCTAAAAATCACTTTACTATTGGAATAACTGATGACGTTACCAACCTTAGCTTACCTATCAATAAAAAGTTAAATATTATCCCTAAAGGGACAATTTCTTGCAAGTTCTTTGGGCTTGGAAGTGATGGAACGGTTAGCGCTAATAAGAGTACTGTTAAAATTATTGGCGAACAAACCAACCTTTATGCTCAAGCATATTTTGTTTATGACAGCAAGAAAAGCGGAAGCATAACAACGAGTCACCTTCGCCTTGGTCCAACTGAGATTAACGCGCCTTATCTTATTGATGAAAGTGACTTTATCGCCTGTCATAATACCTCATTTTTACAGAGAATTGACGTTCTTAATGGAATAAAAAAGAATGGCGTTTTCTTACTTAATGCGCCTTATAGTGATGAAGGAATGGAAGTAACCCTCCCTGCTAACGTAAGAAAAACCATTGCCGAAAAGAACCTTAAATTCTACTCTATTGACGCTGAAAAAATTGCAGATAGCGTTGGGCTTAATAGAAGAATTAACCTTATTATGCAAACCTGTTTCTTTAAACTCGCTGATATCCTTCCTGAAAGTCAAGCAATCAGCTTAATTAAAGATATGGCAATTAAATCTTACTCTAAAAAAGGTGAAAAGGTTATGCAAGCAAATATGCAAGCAATTGACCTTAGCCTTAGTTCACTAAGAGAAGTAAAATATCCAACTAGTTGGAAAAACGCAGAAGATAAAAACTCCCCTGCCGCTAGGCTTGAACATGACTGCGCAAATTGCAGTGAGCATTGCCATGAATTTTACCATAGCATTATGGAGCCAATCAAAAAACTTGAAGGAAACAATATTCCTGTTTCAAGCCTTAACCCAACAGGAGAAATTCCAACGGGAACAAGCAAACTTGAAAAAAGGAACATTGCAACAGAAATTCCTGTTTGGATTCCTGAAAATTGTATTCAATGTGGCATGTGTTCTCTAGCTTGCCCTCACGCAGTAATTAGACCATATTTAACAAAAGCAACAGATAAAGTTAACGTTAAGAAAGTCCCTGCTTTAGGCGTTAATGGATATAACTATACTATCGCATGTAGCCCTGCTGACTGCACGGGTTGCTCGGTTTGCGCTAATGTTTGTCCTGCTAAAAACAAGGCAATTGTTATGAAAAACGCAAACGAAGTTTATGCTGAAAGTGCTAAACAATATAACTTAATTAAAGATGTTGTTAACCCTCAAACAGCCTTTCCTCTTAACTCAATTAAAGGCAGCCAATTTAAAGCGCCTCTATTTGAGTTTAGCGGAGCGTGCGCTGGTTGCGGCGAAACACCATACATCAAGTTATTAACTCAATTATTCGGTGAAAACTTGGTTATTGCTAACGCAACAGGTTGCTCTTCAATTTATGGTGGAAGCTTCCCTGTTTGCCCTTACACAACCGATAAAAACGGAATGGGTCCTGCTTGGGCTAATAGCCTTTTTGAAGACAATGCTGAATTTGGGCTAGGAATTTATAAATCAAGAAAGAATTCAAGAGAGCAATTAGTTTCAATTATCGAAAACTTAGTTACTAACAAATTAACAAGCGAAAAGTTAAACAAACTTCTTAAAACTTGGCTTAGCCAAGATAAAAAAGAAAATGCGTTAGCCATTGAAATCGAGAAACTGTCTAGCATTGAGGCTAAAACAAATTCTAACCTTATTCCACTTCTTGCCCTTTCAAACAGCCTTGTTGATTCATTTACATGGATAATTGGTGGTGATGGTTGGGCTTATGACATTGGTTTTGGTGGGCTTGACCACGTGCTTTCAACCGGCGAAAATGTTAAAGTTTTAGTTCTTGACACTGAGGTTTATTCTAACACCGGTGGTCAAGCAAGCAAGGCAACCCCTATGGGCGCTGTTGCTAAATTCGCCGCTAATGGTAAGAAAACTCAAAAGAAAGACCTTGGCGCTATCGCAAGAAATTATCCTAACTGCTATGTTGCTCAGGTTAGCCTTGGCGCAAATATGCCAGCAACAATTAACGCATTTATTGAAGCAAACAATCATAACGGCCCCGCAATTATTATTGCTTACTGCCCTTGCATTAACCATGGCGGAGATATGAGCAAATCAATGGAAGAAGAAAGGTTGGCCGTTCAGTCTGGTTATTTTAACACCTATCGCTTTAACCCAAGCCAAGAAAACCCATTAACTATTGACCCACCACTTCCAATAGTTCCTTACCAAGAGTTTATTTCAAAACAAAGTAGGTATTTCTCATTATCAAAGAAAAACCCAGAACTCGCAAATAGCCTATTTGCTTCAGCAGAAGGTTATGCAATAAAACGTTATAACAAATTAAAAAATAACGCTGATAAATAAAAACAAAAAAGCCTTTAGGGAAAACCTAAAGGCCTTTTTTATTTACTAAGTTGATCTTTTTGGAGCGCTTCTTGTTCTTTTTTATATTGGATTGTTTCAGCGCGATCAATTGCCTCAGCCCC
>JAFZXQ010000095.1 GCA_017616705.1 Clostridia bacterium
CTTTTTAAAAATAGTTTTTCATTTTTTGATATCTTTTCTTTTGTTTTTATTATATTTTGTTTTGATTCGGTGTTGTTTTTTTGTTTTACTTCTTTGTAATCGTTATATAATATTCTCATAAAATCGTGGTTGGAAATAAAAGAGTAATTTATTTTTTTATAATTGATTAAACCCCTTTGACAATCTTCAAAAGTATTACAATTTTCAAGGTTTAATTGTTTACAGAAGTATTTACAATGCTCAAGACTAAAAATCGGGACAATAATTTCAGGGTTGTATATATACATTATTTTATATCTAAACATTGGAGAGAGCTTTGAATTTGTTTCTTCAAATTTATTCAATTTTTCAGATTTAGTTATAATATGTTTTAATTCGTTTTTAATATTTTCAAAAGCTTCCTCAAGCGAGTTTCCAAATTTTTTGGCATAAATATATACATTTTTACTTTTACTATAGTATATGCCAAATTTTAATGATGTTGCGCCGTGGATATCGCCAAGGTTTTTTAATTCATTTTCAACACAATAACAAAAAGACTTGTTATCATTGCCATAACCGATAACATAGTCTTTTAAATCCATTTTTTCAATAAAATTTAGTGAAAATTTATTTTTAAAATTTTTTGTTTTAGTGTATAAATCATCCATTGTTTTTTCTCCTAATGTTTTTTATAATATAACATATATTGTTTGCAATTCCAATAGTTTATGTACATTTATTATACCAGACTATAGTCAATAAAAAAGCAGGTTAAAAACCTGCTATTTTTTATTTCCAAATTTTTTAAGGCCGGCCTCGTAGGCGACGAGGGTTGTTGCAAAGCCAACGTTAAGCGATTCAACGCTTCCTAACATTGGAATGATTACGCTTTCGGCGTTTTTAACTTTGCGCCATGATGGCGTTATGCCGGTATGTTCGTTTCCGGCAACGATAACAACTTTTCCTGAGTAGTCGGCTTCTTTAAAACTCTTTTTGGCTTGAAGGTCAGTTAAAACAACTTTAAAGTTATTTTTTTCAAGAAAGGCAACAACGTCCTCCATTTTTTCTTCTAAAACAGGAATCATAAAGCTTGAACCAAAGCTAGCTCTAACAATTCGGCTATTATTAATTTTAGCGCGCCTGTTAACGCTTATTGCAAAGTCTGCGCCGGCGGCGTCACACGTTCTTAATATTGCGCCAATGTTTCCTGGTTGCTCAAGGCCGTCCATAATTATTCCTAGGCAGTTATTGTTATTTTTAAATTGTTTTTCAAGATCGGCTAATGTTATCTTTTTTGCCCTTGCGATAATAAAGAATTCGTCATAGCCATCTCTATCGCTAATCTTTTTGCAGGCCTTTTCGCTAACTAAAACGCTTTTTTGCGCATATTTAGCCATATTTGCTATTTTATTAAGATCTTCTTGGGGGAAATCTGCATTTTCTAACACATTTTGGTTAAAAACGAATAAAATTACCTCAATTTTCTTCTCAATTAGTTTATCTATTGCCCATAAACCTTCACAAACAAAAAGATTTTCGTCTTTACATTTATTTTCAACAAGATCTTTAGCGAGGTTAACCTCGTCGGAATTAATGCTTGCTAATGGCAAATTTTTTAAATTGATTAATATATTATTTTTATTCATAACTTAAGTTTATATTAATCTAATATATTTGTCAATTCAAAATGTTTTAATAAAAAATAGTCGACAATATTTTACAAATTGTTTGATTTAAAATTTTTAATATGTTAATATTTGTTAATCATGGAAGCAGAAGGAAGATTATATTTTAAATATGGCGTTATGGGCAGCAGTAAAACTGCTCAAGCCTTAATGAGCAGGTTTAACTATATTCAAAAAGGTTATGGTGTTTTGCTAATAAAGCCGAGCATAGATAATAGGTTTCAAGATGGCAAGCCTGAAGTTATTTCTAGAATTGGTTTAAGGGCTGATTGTTTGACTTTTGGGAATAATGAAAGTTTGAAGGCTATTGTTGAAAAACAAAAGGCAGAAAGGGCAGTTGACGTTATTATTGTTGATGAAAGCCAATTTTTAACTAAAGAACAGGTTGATGAGTTAAAGCTTATTTCAAAAGACACGCCTGTTGTTTGCTATGGCCTTTTAACAAATTTTAAAACAGAACTTTTTGAGGGGAGCAAACGTCTTCTTGAATTAGCAGACGAAGTTGTTAACCTTAAAGGCAGCGTTTGTAAATGTGGGCGTGACGCAACGGTTAACGCAAGGCTTGTTAACGGCAAGGTTACAACAACTGGCGCGGAAATATTAATTGGCGCGGAAGAAAGCTATGAAAGCATGTGCTATTGGTGCTTTAATGATAAACTTAACCAAAACGAAGAAGAAAAAGATAGGTAAATTTAGGGTAAAATAGTTATAAAATTTTTATGATAATTCTACAAAAGATTTGCGAAAATTTCGCAAATCTTTTTTATTGAATATTTTTAAAAAGTGCGTCAATCGCCGTAAAATTTTGTGAAACAATGGGGTTAAAGTAGTGAAACGAAAAAATTATTCAAAAATGTTCAAAAACACAATATATTGATATTTTTTAAAATTGTTGACACAAGATATTGTGTTATGTTATCTTTTCACTTGTAAACAAAAGGAGACGGAAAACATGATGGACAAAATTATTAAGAGAGATGGAAGAATTGTTGATTTTGACATTTCAAAAATTGAGAATGCTATAGTTAAAGCTATGGTTAGCCTTGGGGAAGGCGACGTTAGAGATGTAAAGAAGCTCGCAAAAATAACTGAGCTTGAACTTCTTGAGAAGTTTGATAAGAATCTTCCAACAGTTGAAGATGTTCAAGATGCTGTTGAAAGAACTTTAATGAAAAACGGATATGAAAATGTTGCTAAATGCTACATTCTTTACAGACGCGATCATGAGAAGTTAAGAAACATCAACAAGAGCTTGATGGACTATAAAAACACAATGGATAAGTATCTTAAACTTAACGACTGGCGCGTTAAGGAAAACTCAACGGTTACTTATTCAATTGGTGGGTTAATTTTAAGCAACTCAGGCGCAATGACGGCTAACTATTGGCTTAATGACGTTTATGATAGTGAAATCGGAAACGCTCACAGAAATTGTGATATTCATATTCACGATCTTTCTATGCTTAGCGGATACTGTGCTGGTTGGTCACTTAAACAACTTATTAAAGAAGGTCTTGGCGGAGTTCCTGGAAAGATTACTTCAAGCCCAGCAGGTCACCTTTCAACACTTTGCAACCAAATGGTTAACTTCCTTGGAATAATGCAAAATGAATGGGCAGGGGCACAAGCCTTTTCATCATTTGATACTTATCTTGCACCATTTGTTAAAGTTGATAACCTTAGCTATAAAGAAGTTAAGCAATGTCTTCAATCATTTATTTATGGTGTTAACACTCCATCTCGTTGGGGAACTCAAGCGCCATTTACTAACATAACTCTTGACTGGGTTGTTCCTAAAGATTTAGCAGAACTTCCAGCTATTGTTAAGGGCGTTGAACAAGACTTTAAATATAAAGATTGTGTTAAAGAAATGGCAATGGTTAACAAAGCTTTCATAGAAATTATGATTGAAGGTGATGCTAACGGAAGAGGTTTCCAATATCCAATCCCAACTTATTCAATAACTAAAGATTTTGACTGGAGCGATACTGAAAACAACAGGCTTTTATTTGAAATGACAACAAAATATGGAACTCCATATTTCTCTAACTATATCAATAGTGATATGGAGCCAACCGACGTTAGAAGTATGTGCTGCAGATTAAGACTTGACTTAAGAGAATTAAGAAAGAAATCTGGTGGGTTCTTCGGAAGCGGAGAAAGCACAGGTAGCGTTGGTGTTGTTACAATCAATATGCCAAAAATTGCTTATCAATCAGTTAATGAAGATGATTTCTTTAATAGACTTGATAAACTTATGGATATATCTGCTAGATCACTTAAAATTAAGAGAACAACAATAACTCAACTTCTTGAAGCAGGGCTTTATCCTTATACAAAGCGTTATCTTGGAACATTTAATAACCACTTCTCAACAATCGGACTTGTTGGTATGAACGAAGCATGCTTAAACGCTAGTTGGATAAGAGCAGATTTAACAAATAAAGAGGCTCAAGACTTCACAACTAAAGTTTTAAACCATATGCGTGAAAAACTTAGTGATTATCAAGAGAAATATGGCGATCTTTATAACCTTGAAGCGACCCCAGCAGAAAGCACTTCTTATAGGTTTGCTAAACATGATAAAGAAAGATTCCCTGATATTATAACGGCTAATGAAAACGGAACACCATATTATACTAATAGTTCGCACCTTCCTGTTTCATATACTGATGATATCTTTAGCGCTCTTGATATTCAAGATAAATTCCAAACACTTTATACTTCAGGAACTGTTTTCCATGCCTTCCTTGGCCAAAAACTTGATAGTTGGAAAGCAACAGCTGATCTTGTTAGAAAGATTGCTGAAAATTATAAACTTCCTTATTACACAATGAGCCCAACATATTCAGTTTGTAAAGATCACGGATATCTTGCTGGCGAACAACACACTTGCCCTGTTTGTGGCGGAACAACTGAAATTTACAGCAGAATAACTGGATATTATCGCCCAGTTGCAAACTGGAATGATGGTAAGGCACAAGAATTTGTTGACAGAAAAACTTATGATATTTCAAACAGTCACCTTAACCATGGCGTTAAAACTGAATGCGGATGCAACTGCAAGACTAAAGCAAATAAACCAAAATCTAATGAATTATTACTTTTCTATACTAAAACTTGCCCTAACTGTAAGATGGCAAAAATGCTTCTTGATAAAGCCGGAATAAAATATACCGCTATTGACGCTGAAGAAGAACAAGAAAAAACGGTTGCTCTTGGCGTTAAAAAGGCTCCAACATTATTAGTTCCAACTGATGATGGCTACGTTTATTATGATAACGCTAGCGAAGTTAATAGATATATTGAGGAGTCTAAAAAGAATGCAAAATAATAATTATGACTGCATAATTATCGGTGGAGGGGTGGCAGGAATGACTGCTGCCCTTTACTGTTTAAGGCAAAATAGAACGGTAACAATTATTGAAAAAGACACTATTGGCGGGCAAATAAGCGAATCGCCAAGAGTTGAAAACTTCCCAACAATTGAAACAATTTCAGGAACAGAACTTGCTGACAGATTATTTAATCAAATAACTAATGCCGGCGCAAATTTTGAATTTGGTAATGTTGTTGGCCTTGAAAAAAATGGAGATATCTTTACTGTTAAAACCGAGTTTGGCGAGTTTTATTCTAAAACTGTTATTTTAGCAACAGGATTAGTTCATCGAAAACTTAACATAGAAAACGAAGAAAACTTAATAGGCCATGGAATTAGCTTTTGTGCGCTTTGTGATGGTGCTTTTTATAAAGGTGAAGAAATTGCCTTAATAGGCGATGGAAACACGGCGCTAATTTATGCATTACTACTTTCTGGGTATGCAAAAAAAGTTTATTTAGTTACAATGTTTGATAGGTTTTTTGGCGACGCTAGTTGGGTTAGCGCGGTTAAAGAAAAAAATAATATTGAAATTATCCATAATGCAACAACAACGGCTTTAATCGGCAAAGATGAACTTAGTGGCGTTGAGTTTACTAAAACTAATGGAGAAAAGTTTACGCTTAACGTTAAAGCCTTATTTGAGGCAATTGGTCAGATTCCTAAAAATGACACTTTTAAACATTTAGCAGAAGTTGATGAGAAAGGTTATTTTGTTAGAAATGAAGACTTATCAACAAAAACTCCTGGGTTATTTGTTGCGGGGGATTGCACTAACAAACAAGTTAGACAATTAACAACTGCCGCTAATGATGGAGCAATTGCAGCAACAAGTGCTTGTAATTATCTTCAATTAAACTTTAAATAATATATATTTTA
>JAFZXQ010000096.1 GCA_017616705.1 Clostridia bacterium
TGATGACCAAACTAAAACAGGTTTTGCTAAGTTTATAAGAAAAGAAGAGATGCCAAAGTATAATGTTTCAAAAATTAGCAAAAAAGAAGTTGCCTTAGCGGCAACTAAAAAACAGGTTGGACTATATCATACTCATAATGATGAAAGTTATTATACTCCTGATGGCGTTGACTCAGTTTATGGTAAGGGTGGAATTCATGACGTTGGCGCGCGCCTTAAATCAAATCTTAATGAATTAGGAATTGATGTTTTTTATTCAGAAAATCTTCACTTGCCTCATAATAGCGGAGCATATACTAGAAGCCAGGTTACAGCATCGAGTTTAATTAACTCACATAATCTTAATGGGCTTTTTGATATTCACCGTGATTCAACGCCAGCGAGCGCTTATGAAACAACGGTTAATGGAGTTAAAATGAGTAAGGTTAGAATGGTTGTTGGTAATGGTAACGCTAATTCAGCTGAAAATCTTGCTTTTGCTAAATCTATAAAAAGTTATGCTGATAATGTTTATCCAAACCTTATTAAAGATATTTATATCGGCAGGGGAAATTATAATCAGCAATTAACTCCAAGAGCAATGCTTTTTGAAATGGGAAGCGAAAATGTTAACAAAAGTCTAGTTTTGGCATCTTGCGAGCCACTTGCTAAAACAATTGACGTTGTTTTATTTGGCTCGTCTAACGCTAGTAGTAAGAGCTTAAATGATGTTAGTTTAGTAAGTGAAACAGGGGAAGAAGTTGTTATTCAGGGGCTTGCTTATGAAAGTAATGCTAGTTGGAGTTTTGTTTGGGTAATGCTTGCTTCGATTGCTTTTTATTTCGCTGTTTTGGGAATTGTTTGTATCTTTTCAAAAACTGCACGATATAAAACTAAAAGATTCTTTAGTGAAACATTTGCAGGCCTTTTTGGTAAAAAGAAATCTAGGCAATAAAAAATCCGGATTAATTCCGGATTTTTTCATCTTGACATTTCTTGCTCTGGAAAATATTTTTCAATTGGCTCATAACTCTTAACTGAGTAGCCATCTTGTTTCATATAAGCAACTTGACCTAAGCCATCAAATAATTTTTCGCAATCATTATCAAAGTATTTATCTAATTCTTTATCGGACATTTTATATTCGCTGGCTGCAATTCTGCCATTAGATTTAACAATACATCTTTTATGATAGAGTGGGCTTTTTAATAGCTTTTTTAAACAAAAGTCTCTGCGGTTTAAAACCTCATAAAGATCTGCGTTATAACGATCTAATTTTGTATTTATTTCAAGCAATTTATCATATATTCTTTCTCTTTCAAATAAAAGTTCATCAAAACTCATTTCATCAAGTCTTTTTTCTTCTTTTACTAAAGCGTTCTCCAATTTTCTGTTCATAAATTTAAACCTCTTATCTGCTTGCATTTTACCATTAATACTATAAATTGTCAATACCTATTTTTAAAAACTAAACCTATTTCTCTTGCAAATTATTTGTATTATAAGTATAATTAAAAATGGTGAATAATATGGCTAATTTTCCTATGGTTGCAATTGTTGGAAGACCAAATGTTGGTAAAAGCACATTGTTTAACAGAATTGCAGGCAAACGAATCAGTATTGTTCAAGACGAACCTGGCGTTACTAGAGATAGAATTTATGCCGATTGCGAATGGTGTGGGCATAATTTTACGCTTATTGACACGGGTGGGTTAGATATTGGGCAAAATGATGAAATAAGTTTTCATATTAAAAAGCAGGCCGACATTGCTATTAGTTTAAGTGATGTTGTTATTTTTGTTGTTGACGGAAAGTCTGGGCTTGTTTCACTAGATAAAGAAGTTGCTGAAAAACTTAAAAAATGTAAAAAGCCGGTTATTTTAGCCGTTAATAAATTAGATAATTTTGATACTGATGCTCTTTATGATTTTTATGAATTAGGCTTTGCAACCTTCCCAATTTCAAGCACGCAAGGTAAGGGCGTTGGCGATCTTTTAGATGAGGTTGTTAAAGACTTTAAACAGGGTAATGACAAAGCGGAAGAAGATGTTTTAAAAATTGCTATTGTTGGCAAACCAAATGTTGGTAAAAGCAGCCTAATCAACAGGCTTTGCGGTGAAGAAAGAGTAATTGTTAGCGATGTTAGCGGAACGACTAGAGATGCTATTGATGTTCCGTTTACTGTTAATAAAAAGAAGTATTTATTAATTGATACTGCCGGAATGCGAAGAAAGGCAAAGATTGAAGATGAAAGCGTTGAAAAATATAGCGTTTTCAGAACTATTGATAGCATAAAAAGGGCAGATGTTGTTGTTTTGGTTGTTGATTCAAGCGAAGAAATAAGCGAGCAAGACGTTAAAATTGCTGGGCTTATTCATGAAGAAAATAAGCCTAGTGTTATAGTTATGAACAAATGGGATAAAATAACTAAAACGACTAACACAATGAAAAAATTAACAGACAGGCTTAGTTATGAGTTAGCCTTTATGAGTTACTTTAAACCGGTTTATTTAAGCGCTTTAACAGGAACTAGAATTTCAACTTTAATGAAAGCGGTTAATGAAGTTTGGGAGAATGCTAACAGAAAAGTTCCAACAGGAATTTTAAATGATTTAATTAGTTCAGCCTTTATTGGAACGGCTCCGCCAACCAAAAATGGCAGGAAGTTTAAAATTTATTATACAACTCAAAGTGGGTCAGTTCCTCCAACATTTATTATGTTCGTCAACGATGTAAAGATTGTAACCGATAACTACCTTAGATACCTTGAAAATTATATTAGAAAGTCAATAGATTTTTCAGGAACGCCAATAAAGATAAAATTAAAAGCTAAAAACGAGGAGGATATTTAATGGTTTGGTGGCATGTTGTTTTAACTGTTCTTGTTTCTTACATGTTTGGTAACATTAGTATCGCAAGAATAATTAGTAATAAAAAACATAAAGACGTAACAAAACTTGGTTCTGGTAACCCCGGAACAACTAATATGCTCCGCAATTTTGGTTTTAAAATTGGGCTTCTTAATTTTATTTTAGATATAACCAAAGGCGTTATTCCAACTCTTGCTGCGCTTCTTATTTTTAAGTCAACAGCATACGCTTATATAGCAGGGCTTTCTGTTATTGTTGGTCATATTTATCCAGTTGTTTTCAAATTTAAAGGCGGAAAGGGAATTGCGAGCATGCTTGGCGTTTTCCTTGTTACTAACCCAATCGCAACGTTAATTGTTATCGCAATCGCTGCAATTTCATGGCTTTGCTTTGAATATGGAAGCGTTGCAAGTTTCTTGTGTGTTACTGCGCTAACTGTTATTGAAGGATTCCGCGCTAAAAGCGTTGCTAACGGCGAAGAAAACATAGTTTGCGTTTTATTATTCTCAATCTTTTTAATAACTTGGTGGGCTCATAGAAGCAATATCGAAAGATTATTGGTTGGTCGTGAAGGAAAGGTTAGTTTAATTAAGAAAACTAAAAAGATGTTAAAACAAAGGGGAGATGTTGAAGGTGAAAAATAGGGCAAGTTTTTGGCTTTATCTATTAGCGGTTTTATGTGGCGCTTGTGGAATTATTCTTTGTTTCACTTTCATTTTAATTCCAATAGGAATTTACTTAATTGTTGGCTGCACTTTTTATAAAAACTTGGCTGGCGTTAGTGACGCTGATTTAAGCCTTTATGTTAAGCCGTTATCTTATTGGGCAATTTTTGTTTCAATCGTTATGTTTCCAATAGGGTTAATTAGTTTGATTCCGTTTAGTTTTGCTAGATCAAATAATATTAAAGTAACAAGCGTTAAACAAGAGCCTGAAAGCCAGCCAGATAACAATAGCGAAAATGGCGAAGCCGAGCAGGTTGTTGTTAGCGAAGAAGAAATGCAAAAATTTTTAGAAATTAAGAAATATCACGAACAGGGCATTATTTCAGATGAGGAGTTTGAAAGAGCCAAAGCAGTTATTTTTAAAAAACAATAAATATCCCAACCGGGATATTTTTTATTGGTAAATTCATATAGAAAATGTGTTTTTAAAGTTGACAAGTTTTTCTGTTTTGATATAATAAACATACCATAAAAACTATACTGATTTGAGAGGTAATGAAAATGACAATTAATAACGAAAATAATAAGAAAGAAGAATATATAGAAAAGTTAAAAAAAGAAGCGCTTAAAAAACAAGAGATAAAAAAATCTTTAACAAAAGATGATGAATACTTTTCTTGGCTAGCTAATTTTACTGAGAAAAATGATGGAAAGTTTTGTAATGATGATTGGGATTATAACCCTGAAGGAATCAGTAAGGAAGATGCCGATAAAGTAAAAAATCTATATTACTTTTATTCAGTTTTAGCAAATTATGCAGATGAATTTGGAATTGTTCAAGAATTAGAAAGAGGCTTTTATGGCTCTGCTGTTAGAGTTAGATTTGGTGATTCAATTTATAAGATTGGATATGTTACTGGCCAAGGATCTTATGAATATTGCATGAAAGTTAA
>JAFZXQ010000097.1 GCA_017616705.1 Clostridia bacterium
CCCCAGGACATGTTGACTTTACTTATGAAGTCAGCAGGTCGCTTGCTGCGTGTGAGGGCGCTGTTTTAGTTGTTGACGCAAGCCAAGGGGTTGAAGCCCAAACAATAGCAAACGTTTATCTTGCGTTAGACAATAACCTTGAAATATTGCCCGTTATTAACAAAATTGATCTTCCAAGCGCAAGGCCAGAAGAAGTTAAAAAAGAAATTAATGATATAATTGGAATTGATGCGTCAAACGCTCCTTTAATTAGCGCTAAAATGGGAATAAATATTGCTAGCGTTATTGAAGACGTTATTGATAATGTGCCTGCTCCTAAAGGCAATCCAAATGCTCCTTTAAAAGCCTTGATTTTTGATAGTTATTATGATAGTTATAAGGGTGCAGTTTGTTTAGTTAGAGTTGTTGATGGTGAAGCTAGAGTTGGAATGAAAATAAGAATGCTTCAAACTGATAAAGAGTTTGTTATAACCGAAGTTGGTGTTTTTACTCCTCAGGCTAGTGAAAGGGAAAGCCTTTCAGCTGGCGAAGTTGGTTATATCAGCGCAAGCATCAAATCTGTTAGTGATATTAAAGTTGGTGACACTATTGCTCTTGACGGAGCAAATGTTAAAGCACTTAGCGGATATAAAAATGTTTTACCGGTAGTTTTCTCTGGAATTTTTCCTGTTGATGGTTCAAAATATAACCTCTTAAAAGATGCGCTTATGAAATTAAAATTAAGCGACGCTTCTCTTGAATTTCAACCTGAAACAAGTTCGGCGTTAGGGTTTGGGTTTAGATGTGGTTTTTTAGGCCTTCTTCACATGGAAGTTATAACTGAGCGTCTTGAAAGAGAGTTTGACCTTGATATTATCGCAACGGCGCCAAGCGTTACATATAAAGTAACAAAAACAAATGGGGAAGTTATCTTTGTTTCAAACCCAACAAATATGCCAAGCGTTCAGGAAATAGCAAAAATTGAAGAGCCAAAAATTAATGCTTCAATATTTACTCCGCCTGAATATGTTGGCGCTATTATGGATCTTGCAACTAATAAACGTGGCGACTTTATTGACCTAGTTTATCTTGATCCAAAAAGAGTTAAAATGAATTATGTTTTGCCACTTGGTGAAATAGTTTATGACTTTTTTGACAATCTAAAAAGCCGAACTCATGGTTACGCTAGTTTTGATTATTCGCTTAGTGGTTATGCTGAAAGCGATATGGTAAAACTAGATATATTGCTTAATGGTGAAATCTGTGACGCGCTTAGTTTGCTTGTTCATAGAGATAAGGCTTATGAACGAGGCAGACAAATAACTGAAAAACTTAAAGACGTTATTCCGCGTCAACTTTTTGAAATTCCAATTCAAGCCGCAATCGGGAATAAAGTTATAGCGCGCGAAACAGTTAAAGCGCTTAGGAAAGACGTTATTGCTAAATGTTATGGTGGCGATATTTCAAGAAAGAGAAAACTATTAGAAAAACAAAAAGAAGGTAAGAAAAAGATGAGAAAACTTGGCTCGGTTGAATTGCCTAGTGAAGCGTTCTTAACTATTCTTAAGATAGACTAATATTGACAAATTTTAGTTTTTTTGTTAGAATATAACTAAATTAAGGAGTTGTTATGAAAAGATATACAAAAGTTCGTCTTGCTGCTGCTTTGGTTGCGTTAAATACTCTTTTTTCAGCGCCATTAGCAATGGCAGCTTATAACGTAAACCAAGCAAAGCTTCCTCAAGTTAAAGAAGCAAGCGCTTATAACTATGTTTTAACAAAAGCTGAAAGCGGAAAAAGAAGCGAAATTGTTGATTATAAAAACTATTGTGATGATATCTTATTCTTTGAAGATGAGTTAAGAAACGGAAGTCTTAGAGGCTTAATTGATGATTTTGACTATATTCTTCCAGAAGAGTTATCTTATTCATATTTTGGCTTCCATGCATTTAAAGACGGCGAAGAAACAAGTTATATTTTTGACTTATCTAGTTCTGCTGTTGGAAGTTATGCTTTAACTCATGATTTCCAAATGAATCTTCATGAAGTAACAAACGCCATGAGAGAAGGCAAATTAAACAAATCAAACTTCAACATGTGCTATAAAACCAGCGACCTAGATAGATACATTTATAATTTAGCGAAAGATAAGGTTAAAGAAAAGATTAACGCAAATAGCGAGATACAAGGTTATTTAAATAACGGTTATAAATTATTTATTTTACCAAATATAAGTATCCCTAGTATCAGATTTAGTTTAGATGAATATAAAAATAATTCTAAAGTATCTTTAGTTGATTTATTTGATGGGTTTTTATCGTGGCAAATTGGAAAAGAAGATGGCAAATATGTTATGATTGTTGATCCAAAGTTAGATATAAAATTAGTAAAAAATGGGTCAACTTTAGACTATTTATTCTCTTTGCGACAAACATATGATTTTGATGATAATAAAGGAGAAGTAAAAAGTTTAATTGACAGTCTTCAAACGCCTAAACAATTTTTAAAGGCATATAATATAAAGGAGTCCAAAATTTTAACGCAGTACAATGATTATATAGTATATGTTACAAATTCTATCTCAGATTTATTTAACAAGGTTAGTATTGAAGATATTAATAACCAATCAATTAGCATGAGTTTTTATAGACAATCTTTAGGTAAAATTAAAGATATCCCCGAATTTAATTATTTCAACTATTCGCTTGGGAGACTTGATGATTCAACTTATGAAAAATATATTGGCGAAGAGATGGGGAAATAATTTCGTTTAACTTAAAACAAAAGTCAATCAATAATCAAAATTAAGCATAACAACCTGTTATGCTTTTTTGTTGGTTAAAAAGGCTCCATATTGACAAATTGTAGGTTGTTATGCTAAAATTTTAGTATGAGAAAGGGACTTAGTTTATATCTTCATATTCCATTTTGCAATAGTAAATGTAACTATTGCAGTTTTGTTAGCGTTGTTGCTAAAGATGAGGTTAAGTTAAGATACCTAAACTCTCTAAAGAAAGAAATTGAGCTTAGGGGAAAAGAGTTTGGCGCTAGTTATATTGTAACAACAATTTATATTGGTGGCGGAACCCCTTCATGTTTGCCAAACGGCGAAATTAAGAGTTTGCTAAAAACTATTTATAAAAGTTTTACTGTTAAAAATGACGCCGAAATAACCATTGAAATCAACCCAAATTCATTAACCAAGGAAAAGATAAATGAATATCTATTTGCGGGTGTTAACAGGTTTAGTTTAGGCCTTCAAACGTCAAATGATAAACTTCTTAAGGTTATGGGAAGGCCAGATTCTTCACAAAACTTTATAAACGCAGTTAACTCATTGCGTGAACTAGGGGCAAACAATATTTCAGCTGACCTTATAATTGGTTATCCAACTCAAACAATTTCAGATATTA
>JAFZXQ010000098.1 GCA_017616705.1 Clostridia bacterium
CATCATCATAAACATAAGATTGTGAACTAAAAGCATAAGCGCCTTTTTTAGCAAGATAAGCAAAAATCTTAACCCTATCTAAAAACTTATCTTCGTTAACGTCAATATATTTATATGCCTTTAAAAGCGTTGAAGTTAAAGTGTTGTTATCAAAACAATTTAAAGGAATATTACAATTTTCAACTAGATGTTTTACTGCTTTATATTTAGCATAATAAACCATATAGTCAAGGGCGTTATACCCCTTTTTGTCATAAAGATTATTAACTATATCACCATTAACATTAATATCGATTGTTTGATCATTTTTGTTGTAAGAGAATTTTTCAGACGCCAAAAAAGATAGATATAATTGCATAGTTGGTATTAATCTAGCATCCATTTTCTTTGCAATATTATTATCAAAAGAAACATAACCTTGTTCTCTTGTAAAATGCTCAAAACCCTTGTTTAATGGTGAATAAATCTTTTTCATTAGTATTTCCCTTTGAAATTATTATACAACAGATTTTCCTGTTGTCAAGGGGGCTAGCAAAATATGTTTTATATTATGTAAAATAATATAAGTCACAAAAAAACCGGCATCAATTTGCCGGTTTAATTATTATAATTTTTCAATGAGTTTAAGATCAACTCTTCCTTTTTCATCAACCTTAATAACTTCAACGTTAACTCTGTCGCCAATTGCAACAACATCTTCAACTTTCTCAACTCTCTTATCGCTAAGTTTTGAAATATGAATCATTCCATCAACGTTGTTTGTTAATTCAACGAAAGCGCCAAATTGCATAATCTTTACAACTGTTCCGGTATATCTTTCGCCAACAACTGGTTCAAAAAGGATTTCTTTGATAATTGATTTAGCTTGTTCGCAAGCATCAAGATCGCTTGAAGCAATCATAACCTTGCCTTCGTCGCTAATATCAATCTTAACGCCAGTTTGCTCAATTATCTTATTAATTGTTTTACCACCAGAACCAATAACTTCGCCAATCTTTTCTGGGTCAATATCAAATGAAATAATCTTAGGAGCATATTTGCTTAACTCTTTTCTTGGTTCGCTAATAACAGCAAGCATCTTGCCCATAATTTCCATTCTGCCTTGTCTTGCTTGTTCAAGAGCGGTTGTTAAGATTTTCTTATCAATTCCTTTAATCTTAATATCCATTTGAATTGCGGTTATACCGTTTTTAGTTCCCGCAACCTTAAAGTCCATATCGCCTAAGAAATCTTCAAGACCTTGAATATCGCTAAGAACTACAACTTTCTTGCTTTCTTCATCTTTAATAAGACCCATAGCAATTCCGGCAACTGGCTCTTTAATAGGAACGCCAGCGTCCATAAGTGAAAGTGTTGAAGCGCAAACGCTTGCCATTGATGAAGACCCATTAGAAGATAAAACTTCACTAACTAGCCTTAAAGCATAAGGGAATTCTTCTTCGCTAGGAATAACTGCAAGAAGCGCTCTTTCAGCAAGGGCTCCGTGACCAATTTCACGTCTTCCTGGTGATTTAAGAGGTTTTGCTTCGCCTGTTGCATAAGGAGGCATATTATAATGATGAATATAACGCTTATATTCAGTTTCATCTAACCCATCAAGTTTTTGAACTTCGCTAATTGTTCCAAGAGTTAAAGCGTTCATAACTTGAGTTTGACCACGAGTGAAGACGCTGCTTCCATGAACTCTTGGTAAAACACCAGCCTCACACCAAATTGGACGAATTTCAGTTACGCTTCTTCCATCTGGTCTGATTCCTGAGTTAATAATATTAGCTCTAACCTTTTCTTTCTTCATTTTATAAAGGGCGTCTTTAATTTCTTGTTCACGACCTTCATATTCTTCAGCAAAGTGCTCTAAGCAATCTGCTTCAACGGCGTCAACTTTTTCAGTTCTAACAAGCCTGTTAGTTGTAACGCCAAGAGCCTCGTTAAGCATCTCGTCAGCATATTTTCTAACGCTTGCTTCAACATCTTCGCCAACTTTATAGTATTCAATTTCTTTCTTTGGTTTTCCGCAATCAGCAACAATACCTTCAATAAATGCAACAATCTTTTTGATTTCTTCATGACCAAACATAATAGCGTCAAGCATTTCTTGCTCACTAATTTCGTCTGCCCCTGCTTCAACCATCATGATTGCATCTTTTGTTCCTGAAAGTGTTAAATGAAGCCTTGATTTTTCGCTTGTTTCAACGTCTGGGTTGATAACATATTTTCCGTCAACCATTCCAACAACAACGCTTCCGGTTGGGCCAGCAAATGGAATATCGCTTATGCTTAATGCAACGCTTGATCCGATCATTGCTAAAACTTCTGGAGGGTTATTAGGGTCAACGCTTAATGCTGTTGCAACAACGGCAACGTCATTATAAAATCCCTTTGGGAAAAGCGGACGAATTGGCCTATCAATAAGTCTGCTAGTTAAAATTGCTTTATCGCTTGCTCTTCCTTCACGTTTTTTAAACCCACCAGGAATTTTACCAACCGAATACATTTTTTCTTCAAAGTCAACTCCTAGAGGGAAAAAGTCCATTCCTTCACGAGGCTTATCGCTCATTGTTACGTTAACCATAACCATTGTTTCGCCACATTTAACGATACAAGAGCCATTAGCAAGACCAGCATATTTACCAATTCTAACTTCAAGGTCTTTTCCGCTTACATTTAAATTATACCTTTTTTCTTCTACCATTCTTTTCTCCTTCCAAAAAAACTGGGCGATAATCGCTATCGCCCGTTTTATTATTTTCTAATTCCGAGTTTTGCTATTAATTCACGATAACTATCAAGGTTTGTGTTCTTAAGGTAAGCTAAAAGTCTTTTTCTTGTTCCGACTAATTGAAGCAAACCTCTGCGTGAATGTAAATCTTGCTTGTTTTCTTTTAAGTGATCAGTTAAATGATTAATCCTTTCAGTTAAAAGAGCGATTTGAACTTCAGGAGAACCAGTATCCCCTTCGTTTCTTCCAAACTCAGCAATAATTTGTGATTTTCTTTCCTTTGTCATTTTCCTTCTCCTTTAATAAATTCGCCGAACTCCAAAGCAAAGCGTTGAAGGACTCGCTAAACCTTGGTGCTGGTCAGGTAATAATATAACATATATATTTTAAAATGTAAACACTTTGGCAAAATTTCTTATTAATTATTTTAAATTATATATCGTTTCGAGTTGTTTTAATTTTTGTTTAACAAATAACTCATTTTGCCTATTAGCAACGCTTATTTTTAAAGTAATCAAACTTTCATTTGAACTATTAAGTTTGCTCGTTATTGAAACGATGTTGACTTTAAGGTTAGATAATAGGTTTGTTATTGAAACAAGAGCAAGGTTAGCGTCACTCGCTAGCGCCGTCATTGTTACAACAAACATTGATTTAGAATCGCCTTCCCAACAAACCTGAATTTCTTTAGAAGCGCTTATCCCCTTAACGTTTCTGCAATCTTTTTTATGAACGGTTATTCCCCTTGCGCTAGAAAAGGCAACAATTTCATCACCAGCAATTGGGTGGCAACACCCACCAAACCTAACGCTAATTCCTTTCTTACCATCAACAATAACAGCATTATTGTCTTTTTGAGGTTTTGATGCGCTTGATAACGCTAGTTCCTTCTTTCGCTGAAGTTTTTCTTGGGTTTTTCTTAATCCAACGGCGTGCCCTAAAACTTGTTTTGAAGTTATACCACCATAACCTACGGCGGCAAAGATATCTTCAATTGTCATCAAGTTAAACCTAGCAAGAAGATCGCTAACTTCACCTGGAGTTAATAACTCTTGAAGTGAATAACCACATTTCTTAGATTCAAGTTCCAAAATTTCTTTACCAAGTTTTATGTTAGTGTCTTTTGACTGCTTTTTAAAGAAAGTTCTGATTTGTTGCTTTGCGCCAGAACTAACAACAAAGTTAAGCCAGTCAAGGCTTGGGCCCTTACTATTTGGGTTTGTTAAAACCTCAACAACGTCGCCAGTTGATAAAACATAACTTAAAGGAACCATTTTATCATTAACTTTAGCGCCAACACATTTATTCCCAACGCCACTATGAATAGCATAAGCAAAGTCAACAGGCGTTGCATTTTCAGGAAGGCTTATTGGCTTTCTTTTTGGCGTAAAAACCCAGATCTCACCCGTTGCAAGATCCATTTTAACTGCGTTAACAAACTTCTCATCATCTTTAATTTGGCTTTCATCTTCAAGCGTTTTTCTAAACCAATTAATTCGCTCTTCAAGTTGATCTAACTTAGTTTTTCCTTCTTTATAACGCCAGTGAGCAGCAATTCCGTATTCACAAAATTCGTGCATCTCGCGCGTTCTTATTTGAACTTCAAAAGGAACACCATCTTTGGTCAAAAGCGTCGTATGAAGGCTTTTATATCCGTTAGGTTTTGGGCTTGCGATATAGTCTTTAATTCTTCCAGGAATTGGCTTATAAAGGGAATGAATTTCACCAAGACAAGCGTAACAATCTTTTTCTTCATCAACGATAATTCTTAAGGCGATAATATCATAAATTTTATCAATTCCCGCCTTTTTTATCTTTTTATAAACGCTATAAAAATGTTTAAATCTTGAAGTAACAACGCCATTAATATTAAGCCTCTTTAAAACTCCTTTAAGGTTGTTTTCAATTTCGCTCATAATCTTTGTTTTTTCATGGAATTTTGCGTCAAGATCTTGTTTAAGGGCGTTATATTCATTAGGGTTTAGCGTTTTAAAGCAAATATCTTCAATATCGCTTCTCATCTTATTCATGCCTAATCGTTCAATTAAAGGAACAAAGATATCCCAAGTTTCTCTTGCAAGTTCAATTTGCTTTTCTTTTGGAAAATAATTAAGATTATTCATTTCGTCAAATCTATCGCAAATTTTAACTAAAATAACCCTTATATCTTTACCTATTGCAAGAAGCATTTGTCTTAGGTTATCAAACTCACCCTTTGACTCACTATCATAGTCAAAATTATTAACTTTAAAACATAATAAAACTAGGTTATAAATTTCTTCACCAAATAGCTCTTTAATTTCTTTTAACGAGCCGGCGACTTTATCAGGAACCCTGCAAATTAAACCGGTTACAACGGTTTTGCTATCAAGGCCAAAATCAACAAGTGTTGCAGCCGTGTTTATAGCATGGTTAAACATAAAAGCATCATCACTAAATTTTGACTCAACAAAAGTTAAAGCCGATTTAATTTGCTTTAAATTCTCACCACTATAAGCACTTTCAATTTTCTTATTAAACTCGATTTCAGTCATTATAATCTCCAAATTTTTTAATAATTTTGCTATCAAGCAAGTCTTTCTTCTCAGATTTAATTAGGCTAATATTAAAGCCATTATTTTCGTCAATATTAATCAAATTAAGTTCGTTTAAAGCGTAAGTTATTAAAACAATCTCGCAAGCGTTTAAATTTGAAAAATGGCGCTTCATTTCATTAACATAACAAAATATTGAGTTATAATTTAGCCCCACTTCATTTTTAAATAAAGCAGAATAAACCAAAGCACATTTATCTTTAGTTCCATTAATTTTATAGTTATCAATTTTATTTAAAACTGATATGAAATCACCCTCATCCTTTTTTGTTTCAGCAAAAGCAGAAAGCAAAACAACTTTATCAAAACAACTAAACAATTCATCAAAATTTTCAATTCTTGATGATATTAATATTTCATTTTGAATGTTTTTTAGTGGCGTCGTTGTTATATTAAAACCATCAGTTTTAAATTCTCTTAATTTAATAACATCATCATTACTTTGAGCAATAATTAGCGATTTTTTGCCATTTTTAACGCTAAAATCATCTTTATTTGCAGAATTTAAACCAGAAGGCTTATTTATTGATTTAACAAATAATATTGCCTTGCTTGCTAAAGCAAACTCATCATCATTAAGGCAAAACAAATCTTTAGCAATTACTTTTTTAACAACGGCTTGCGCACTTTCTTTACCCTTAAAATAATTAAGGTCAAGGTCAAGGCTTATAATTTTTGATGCGTTACTTGAAAGCAATGCTTGGTCATTTTTACCATAAAAATAAACAACGTTTGGATTCCCTTCAAAAACAAGTTTAAGGTGTTCATCTGACTTAGTTGAAAGGTTTTTAGTTAAAACAGAATTAGCAACTAACCCAAAATTTGGTTTAGGGTTATCGCACCCAAATGGAGCAAGCAAATTAACTTCATCAATAAATTTTTTACTTATATCATTAGGCTTAATAAAAATATCAATTTTGTCAGATTGGTCTTCGTCAAATTTATAATCTTTTAAGTCGTCTTTAATTGCGCTAACAAATTTATCATAAAGCTCTTCTTTTATTTCAAGACCAATCGCCATTTTATGACCGCCAAAGTGCAAACAAAGATCGCTATGTTTGCTAACAAGTTCATGAAGATTTAAGCCTAAACAACTTCTTCCGCTTGCTTTAAGAGTTCCCTCTTTTGTTTTAGCAAAAACAATTGCTGGCAAGTTATAGTCAGAAATGATTCTTGAAGCAATAATTCCTAAAACGCCTTGGTGATAATCGCCCTTAACGCAAAGAATTTTAGATTTATTTTTAATTTCTTTTTCAAGCGCTAAATCAACACTTTCTAACGCTTCATTAATTTTATCAAGCCTAACTGCATTATCCGCTAAAATTTCGGCAAGCGCAGCACTAAAATCTTTTTCATCACATAGGTTAAAATAATTAAAAACTTTTTGGGCATTATCCATTCGTCCGCTTGCATTAATTTTAGGAACAATTTTAAGATAAACGTCAGAACTATTAACGCGCTCAAGC
>JAFZXQ010000099.1 GCA_017616705.1 Clostridia bacterium
GCGTTTATTTAACCGCTATAATTTCAGTTGATAAAAGCAAAGAATTTTTGCCTATTGTTTCGCCTTGTTTAGGAAAAATCTTGGCAATAGAAGTTTATAGTGGAAAACAACTTGTTAGCGTTAATCAAATTGTTAACCCTAATCAAGAATTGGTTTCGCCAAGGGTTTTAGATAATGGTTTAGTTGAGCCGGCGCGCGCAGTTATTAAGATAAGTGGGTGGGCTAATTTTAGTGAGTTTGTTAGCATTAATGAAGAGGTTTTTGTTAGAACAGGGAATAGTTATAAAGTTAGGTTTTTAAACATTTTTGGTGTTGATTTGTTGAAAAGTAAAAGCGTTAAATTTAGTTATTATGAAACTAGCGATAAAGAAATTGTTGTAAGCAATAGTCTGTTACCAATAGAAGTTATTGAGCGAACATATTATGAATTAGAGCCAGCAACTAAAGAGCGAGATATTAATAGCGTTAGCGAACAAATTAAAGAAAAGAGTAAAAACGAAGCAATGAAACTTGTTCCAGATGGGGCAACTAATATAACAACAAAAACTATTTTTGAAATTAATAGTAATGGCGGAGAAGCAACAACTTTTGTAAAATTTGAATTAAATATTTTAGATGATTAAATTTCTTTGAAAAATTCAATTATATATTGTATAATAAAACTATGAAGATAAATATAATTGGAAAAGTTGATAGCGCTTTGAAGGCTGTTGCTGAAGATGCAACTAAAAGCGTTTTAAAAGAAGAAGGGCAACCAAACAACATTGAAGTTACAATTAAATTTGTAACGGCTGATGAAATTAGGTCGCTAAATTTAGCAAAGAGAAATAAAGATAGCGAAACTGATGTTTTGAGTTTTCCTAACACTCTTTTGGTTGCGGGGCAAAAGTTAGATAAGAGTTATTTAGCCCTTAATTCTTTTGACGGAAAAAATATTTATCTTGGCGACTGCGCGCTTTGTTTGCCGGTTGCAAAAAAACAGGCTAAAGAGTTTAACGTAACGCTTGAAAGCGAGGTAAGAAAACTTATTGTTCATTCAATTCTTCATCTTCTTGGTTATGACCATATTAAAGATGAAGATTATGTTAAGATGCATGCCGTTGAGAATAAAATTTTAGGCGAAGAAAAAGAGTTTAAATCTGGTTTTGTTGCCGTTGTTGGAAGGCCAAATGTTGGCAAGAGCAGTTTAGTTAATGCGCTTGTTGGCGAAAAAGTTTCAATAACAAGCCCAAAGCCTCAAACAACTCGTAATAAGATTTACGGAATTTTTAATGATAAAGATTGCCAAATAGTTTTTGTTGACACCCCTGGTGAAATTCACGCAACAAACAAGCTCGCTAAATATATAGAGAAATCTATTAGCGAAGGCGCAAAGGGCGTTGACGCAATAATTATAGTTGTTGACGGCGCAAAAATTGGGCAAGAAGACTATAAAATTATCGAAAAATATGCTAAAAGCAAAATCCCTGTTTTTGTTGTTATTAATAAAACAGATATTGCTAGTTACCAAGAAGTTTACCCAAAACTAGCCAAACTTAATGAATATAAATTTATTAGCGAGTTTGTTTCGGTTTCAGCTTTAAAGAAAAAGAATTTAAACGAACTAATAAGCAAATTAAAAGCAGTATTGCCTAATGGTGAACCGCTTTTTGACGAAGATAGTTATACTGATAAATCAGTTAGGTTTATGGTTAGCGAAATAATAAGAGAAAAAGTTTTGCTCTTAATTCAAAAAGAGATTCCACATTTTTCAGCAATTGAAATTTTATCATATAATGAAAGTAAGGGGCTTGTTAAAATTAGCGCAGATATAATTTGCGAAAAGCCTAGTCATAAGCAAATAATAATCGGCAAAAATGGCGATATGATTAAAAAGATAGGAACGCTTGCTAGAACTGATATTGAAAAACTTGTTGGAAAGAAAGTTAACCTTGAGTTGTTTGTTAAGGTTAGAACAGGTTGGCAGGGTGACTCATTAGTTTTAGGCGACCTTGGCTATGACCTTAAAAGCCTTAGTTAGATAATTTTTGACGATAACCGACAGAATAAAGTTTTAGTTTTAGGATAAAATTTAATTAAAAGGGAGGGGAAAATGGCAAACCAAAAAGATATAAGAAAAATTGAAGCAATAACATGGGAGCTTTTGCATTATTCTCCTTCAAAACTTGAAGAAAATGGGCTTAGCCCAATAAATCTTGTTGGCGCTAACTTAAAGTGTAGGGAAATCATTAAAGAAAACGAAAACAACCAAGAAAAATAAATAGGAACTTATGGAAGAAATTAAAACACAAGCGATAGTTTTAAAAAGTAGTGATTATAAAGAGGGTGGGAAACTTCTCACTCTTTTTTCAGTTGACTACGGCTTAATAACCGCTAAAATTAAGGGGGTAACAAAGCCAAAATCAAAACTTGCTTTTGCCGCCCAACCGCTTTGTTTTGGAGAATATATTTTAGTTGAAAAATATGGTTATACTGTTATAAACTGCACTTCTATTGAGAGTTTTTATTCGCTTTCAAAAGACTTTGATAAATTTATTAGCGCTTCGGGAATGCTTGAAATTGTTAGCATAATTGTTAAAGAGCAAGAGTCTAACGCTATATTGTTTGTTGAATTACTTAAAGCGCTTAAAATGCTAGAATATTCTAATGCCGTTCCGCTAGCAGTTTTCATTAAATTTTTTATTGATTCACTTAATGTTGCTGGCTATAAATTAGGGTTAGATAAATGCTTGTTTTGTGGGGATAATAATTCACAAAAATATAAGTTTAGTTTTTCTCATGGTGGGCTTGCTTGCGCTGGTTGCGGTGATGCTAATTCAATAAGCCTTTCTCAAGGCGAGGTTGCGGTTTTAAAGAATATTAACATGACTGAAATGGAAGATTTAGAAAAACTTAGATTTATTGGAGTTGAAAACCTTTGTAGCGTTGTTAAGGTTTTAAATAAATACTTTAGCGATAAAACAGGTGAAGTTTTAAAGGCTGTTAAAGACTATATTTAAATTGGGCAGTAATGCCCAATTTTTATTATAAAAATTGCCCAAAAAAGTTGTTAATAAAAGTTAATGGTGGTATAATACAAAAGTCACTATAAAAAAAGGAGAAAAATATGGCAAAAAAATACGTTTACTTATTTAGTGAAGGCAATGCTCAAATGCGTGAACTCCTTGGCGGTAAAGGTGCTAACTTAGCCGAAATGACTAATTTAGGTCTTCCTGTTCCTCAAGGTTTTACGATTTCAACTGAAGCCTGCACACAGTATTACGAAGACGGAAGGCAAATCAATCCTGAAATTCAAGCCGAAATTATGGAATACATTAAAAAGATGGAAAACATAACCGGTAAGAAGTTTGGGGATAAGGTTAATCCGCTTCTTGTTTCTGTTAGATCTGGCGCGCGTGCTAGTATGCCAGGAATGATGGACACAATTTTAAACCTCGGCTTAAATGAAGAGGTTGTTGAAGTTATCGCTAAGAAAAGTGGTAACCCTCGCTGGGCATGGGATTGTTACAGAAGATTTATTCAAATGTTTAGCGACGTTGTTATGGAAGTTGGTAAGAAATATTTTGAAAAACTTATTGACGAACTTAAAGAAAGAAAACATGTTACTTATGACGTTGAATTAACTGCTGATGATCTTAAAGAGCTTGCTTATCAGTTTAAGGCTGAATATAAAAAGCAATTAGGAAAAGATTTCCCAGATGATCCTAAAGAGCAATTATTTGAAGCAATTAAAGCAGTATTTAGAAGCTGGGATAACCCAAGGGCTAACGTTTATAGAATGGATCACGATATTCCTTATTCATGGGGAACTGCCGTTAACGTTCAAATGATGGCTTTTGGTAATATGGGCGAAACTAGTGGAACGGGTGTTGCATTTACTCGTAACCCTGCAACTGGTGAAAAAGGCTTAATGGGTGAATTCTTAATGAACGCACAAGGTGAAGACGTTGTTGCGGGCGTTAGAACTCCTATGCCAATTGCTAAGATGGCTGAAATTATGCCAGAAGTTTATGAACAATTCTTAAAGATTTGTGATACTCTTGAACATCACTATCGTGATATGCAAGATATGGAATTTACGATTGAAGACAGAAAACTTTATATGCTTCAAACTCGTAACGGAAAGAGAACGGCTGCTGCCGCAATAAGAATCGCTTGCGACCTTATTGACGAAGGCATGATAACAGAACAAGAAGCCGTTATGCAAATTGATGCTAAAAGCCTTGATATGCTTCTTCACCCAACATTTGATGCTAATGCACTTAAAGCAGCAGATAAAAATAATGTTATCGGAAAAGGTATTGCTGCTAGCCCTGGTGCTGCTGCTGGTAAAATTGTGTTTACTGCTGAAGATGCTGTTGCTCATGGCAAAAAGAAAGAAAAGGTTGTTTTAGTTCGTCTTGAAACAAGCCCAGAAGATATTGAGGGAATGAAATATGCCCAAGGTATTTTAACTGTTCGTGGTGGTCAAACCTCTCACGCAGCCGTTGTTGCTCGTGGTATGGGAACTTGCTGCGTTTCTGGTTGCGGCGAAATTAAGATGGATGAAGAGAATAAATGCTTCACTCTTGCTGGGAAAACCTTCCATGAAGGCGATTCACTTAGCCTTGACGGAACAACCGGTAAGATTTATGACTGCGAGATCAAAACTGTTCCTGCTGACCCAAATAGCGGTTATTTTGGAAGAATTATGAAACTTGCAGATAAGTTTAGAGCATTAAAAGTTAGAACTAATGCTGATACTCCAGCTGATGCTAGAAGGGCTCGTGAACTTGGCGCACAAGGTATTGGTTTAACAAGAACTGAGCATATGTTCTTTGATCCAGATAGAATTGGCGCATTCAGAGAGATGATCTGTGCTGACACTAAAGAAGAAAGAGAAGTTGCTTTAGCTAAGATTGAACCAATGCAACAATCTGACTTTGAAGGCTTATTTGAAGCGCTTGAAGGTAACCCTGTTACAATTAGATTCTTGGACCCACCACTTCATGAGTTTGTTCCAACTGATGAGGAAGATATCAAGGCTCTTGCTAAGGCGCAAAACAAAACAGTAGCCGAGATTAAACAAATCATTGCTGACCTTCATGAGTTTAACCCAATGATGGGTCACCGTGGTTGCAGACTTACTGTAACTTATCCTGAAATTGCAGTTATGCAAACTAGGGCAATTATTAAAGCAGCAATCAATGTTTCTAACAAACATAAAGATTGGAACGTTGTTCCTGAAATCATGATTCCACTTATTGGTGAAACAAAAGAATTAGCATTTGTTAAGAAGGTTGTTGTTGAAACTGCAGATGAAGTTATAGCTAAAGCTAAATCTAACCTTAAATATGAAGTTGGAACGATGATTGAAATTCCTCGTGCCGCTCTTATTGCTGATAGTATTGCAACTGAAGCCGAATTCTTCTGCTTTGGAACAAACGACTTAACTCAAATGACATTTGGATTCTCTCGTGATGATGCTGGCAAATTCTTACCAAGTTATTATGCTAATAAGATTTATGAATCTGATCCATTTGCTCGTCTTGACACAACCGGTGTTGGCAAACTTATGGAAATGGCTGTAACTCTTGGAAAACAAACAAGAAAAACTCTTCATGTTGGAATTTGTGGTGAGCATGGTGGTGATCCTAGCTCAATCGAATTCTGTCATAAGATAGGGCTTGACTATGTTTCTTGCTCTCCTTATAGAGTGCCTATTGCTAGGTTGGCAGCTGCGCAAGCCAACATAAAGTCACCTCGAATTTAAGCGAATAAGTGCAGAAAATGCGAGTCTCGCATGCTTGGGAGTACAATGAGTACGCCCTGCGCAAGACTCGCTCTTTTTTCTTTCTTCTTCATCATAAATTCGAGGCGACTTAGGGAATATTTTGTTACAAATTTCTAGGATTTTATATCTATTAATTCAAAGCGACTTTTTAGTTTTCTTAAATATTTAAAAAAATAATTATAATTAAAGGGAATAAAGAATTTTTGTCGAACTAATTATTGTATGTATTTTTTAAGGTAATTATTCATTACTTAAAAAAATAAAAGGAAGTAATGGAAACAGCTGATTTTAACAAGTTTGTTGAAGAAGTTAAAGCCAAAAATGATATTGTTGGTGTTATTAATAGGTATGTTCCTCTTGAGAAAAAAGGTAAAACTTATTGGGGAAGATGCCCATTTCATACTGAGAAAACGCCATCTTTTGCTGTTAACGAAACAGGGCAGTTTTATCATTGCTTTGGTTGTAAAGCAGGCGGAGACGTTATTAAATTTATAAGCGAAATTGAATCACTTAGTTATATGGATTCATTAGCTTTTCTTGCTGAGCGTGCTGGGCTTGAAGTTCCTAAATTTAGCGCAAAAAGCAAAGATGAAATTGATGAATTAAAAAAGAAAAAAGAGCGCTTGTTAGAAATAACCAAACTTGCTGCAAAGCATTATAACGATAACCTTTTTGAAGGTAAGTGCCCAGCAGCATGGAAATATCTTTTTGAAGTAAGGCAAGTTCCTAAAGAAGTTGCTATTAAGTTTGGAATGGGAGCCTCAATTGATTACCAAGAAATGTTAAATTTCTTAAAGAGCAAGGGCTATTCAAACGAGGAAATTTTTGAAGCCGGCGTTTCAAAATGTAGCGAAACTGGCAGATATTATGATGCTGTTGCCGAAAGGTTGGTTTTTCCTAATGTTGACGTTTATGGCAATGTTATTGGCTTCTGTGGGCGAATTTTAGAGCCAAAAGGCTTTGCTAAATATCTTAACACTGCTGAAACAATGCTTTTTAGCAAGGGCAAAACGCTTTTTGGAATTAACCTTATTAAAAAGAAAAAACAGGTTGAGGGCATTAACTCAATTAAATATATGATTATTGTTGAGGGCCAGATGGACAC